>NZ_QAIQ01000010.1 GCF_003061105.1 Arthrobacter sp. HMWF013 | reverse complement strand
GCCCCAGCCTGCGCCGCCGCCGCCGTTGAGGATGGAATTGATGAGGATACCGCCGAGAATGGCGCCGCCAAGGCCGCCGCCGCCCCCGCCACGTCCGCCGAACATGCCGCCTCCGCCGAAGCCCTGGTTGGCGTAGCCACCGAAGTTGTCGACATCGGCCTGGGCCAACTGCGCTGCCTGCGCAGCGAGGGCATGGGCTTGCTGGGCGTAGGTGAGGGCTGTGACGGGATCGTTCCGTGAGATGGAAAGGGCGTAGTCAAGGTTGCGCTGGGATTCTGCCAGCCGGGTCCGCGCTTCGGTGCCCACTCCGCCGCGGCGTGCGGTGATGTAGTCCGATGTTGCGCTGATCTGGGCCTGGGCGGACATGATGGTCTGCTGCAGTGAAGCCTCCGCACGGCGGGCCTGCTCCTGCTTGTCGCGGATGCCGGTGAGGGACTGGTCCAGAGCCTGGTGCGCATTCTCAACGCGCTGGAGTGTGGCAATGGGATCGATCTTTCCGCCCTGGATTTCAGCCTTGACCTGCGCCAGGGCCTGTTCGACGCCGGCGACCGGGCCCGCCAGCTCGGGGTGTTCCCCGGACTGGATCATGGCCCTCGCCTGGGCCAGGTCCTGGGAGGTGTCGACGACTGCCGCTTCCAGCCCTCCGCGGGCCTCGTCCAGGTTGGTGGATACCTTGGCGATGGCGTCGAGCAGGACGTTGGTCTGGTGCAGGCTCTCTTCGGAGGCGCGCACGGCCACAGCGGCGAGGCTGCCCTCGCCTGCCGCGAGCTTTTCCTGGGCCGTGGCTGTGGCGTTCTGCACAAAGGCAAGGCGTTCCTTGGCCTGGGTGATGTTGTCCGCCACCTGTACCAGCGCGCTGTCCGCGTACTTGGAGCGCAAGGTTGTCAATGACTGTTCAGCGCTGGCGATCTTGGCTTCGGCCTCCTGCGCGCCGGCACTGACAGCGGCCAGGGCCTGGGGGGCGTTCTTCTCTAGCTCGCGGAGTGAGTCGAAATCGGCCTTCTGCTCCTGGAGCGAACCCAGCGCTGCCTCGGACCGGCGGATGATCTCGCCGTACCAACTGCGCTGCTGTTCCTCGGTGTCCGGAATGTGGTCGTCAAGCTGTTGCTGGAGCTTGAAGGATTCGGACATATGGGCCTTGGCCTCGGCAAGCGCCTTGGTGAAGTTGCCCACCGCGGCGTCGCCGTACTGCGCCTCTGCGAAACCGAGTTCCTGCTCGCTGGACTTGATGGCGTCGTCGGCTTCAATGATCAGGGAACCGCTCTTGCGCCGGAGCTCCTCGATGCTGAGCGAAGCCAGCGGGTCCAACTCGGCGCCCTGCGGGCCGTAGCTGGCGCTGGATGCCAGCGCTGCTTTCTTCCGCTTGTTGCGGAAGTACAGGTACGCTCCGGCGCCACCGGCCGCAACAACGCCCGTTCCGACGAGGACAGCCGCCCCCGCGCCGTCGCCCGAAGGGACGTTGCCGCTGCCGCCGCCTGCGGCGTCACCGATGGCTGCGGCGGTGTCAATGGCCGCCTGGGCGTAGTCCTTCTTGCCGCCGGCAAGATTCGCCGTGACGGCATTCTGGCTGATGGCTGTCTGCTTGGACTTGATGGAACTTGCCGAATTCAGGGCAAAATGGAACTTGCCCTCTTCCGCAATCGCGAGGATGGCGTCAGCTGTGCCCATGCCTTTAGTCGTCGCCACCTGCTGGGCCCAGGCCGCGGGATCGGTGGGGTTGGTGAACGAGTCCACGGTGACAACGTAAAGGTTGTACTTGTGGTCCTTGAGGAGTGTCTGGATGGCTTCCTGGACCTCACCTTTACGGCTGCCGAGGACGTTTGCGTTATCCACGATGTTCGTGCCGGACGGAATGGTCACCGGATCCTCGGCCCAGGCCGCAGCGGCGGGTGCCGCCAGAAGCCCGGTCAGGCCGATCACGGCGAGAAGACGCTTGAACTTTGACCGCATGTGCAACCCTTCAGCACGCT
>NZ_QAIQ01000128.1 GCF_003061105.1 Arthrobacter sp. HMWF013 | reverse complement strand
CGAGCCGCCCGACAAGGTGTCGAAGCCCTCTGACAGCAGCGTCGCGACGCCGAAGTCACTGAGTTTGGCGCGTGGCCGGCTGTCCCCGCTCCCGTCGTCAACGAGCAGGACATTCGCCGGCTTCACGTCCCGATGGACAATGCCGTGATGGTGAATGTAGGCAAGACCGTCCGCGAGGTCATGCCCGATATGCGCGACGTGGGCCGCCGACATCGACCCCAGGCTGCCCCGCTCGCGAAGGTCAGGACCGCGGACCAGCTCCATCACCAGGTAGCTGTGCGGGTCCTGGGGATCGCTCAGATCCGCCCCGGCGTCGAACAATGTCACCAGCGCGGGGTGGCTCATGCCCGCGAGGATGCGGACCTCCGCCTCCTGCCTGCGGATCTGCTCGACGTCGGCCCGGTTCCTGCGGAACAGTTTCAGCGCAACATCCCGCTGGAGCAGCTCGTCAACGGCCCGGTAGACGCTCGATTGCGCGCCGGAGCCGATCAGTCCTTCTATCCTGTAGCGCCCGCTCAAGAGGTGTCCGCGCCGCATCATACCCACACCCGTGATCCCTAACTGACCCAGGGCCCGCGCCGCCGGCAGGAAAATGATGCCACTACCGGGCCGGGCGCAAACCAAGACATTCGTCCGTCCGCCTCCTGGCAGGAGACGGGGGTAATAACGGCTCGCCCTATATCGTAAGCGAGATCCGGCGATGTGGCGGCGGATATCCTGAAACTCCCCCGAAACCTGGGCGGCTTACTCTGGTTACACGCCGGCGAGGCTACGGAAGGAAAACCATTGCACCTGATGCCCCGAGAGCAGGAAAAGCTCATGATTGTGGTGGCGGCTGACCTTGCCCGCCGCCGCCAGGCCCGCGGCCTCAAACTGAACTTTCCCGAGGCCGTGGCCATCATCAGCTACGAACTCATCGAGGGCGCCCGGGATGGCCGCACGGTAGCGGACCTCATGAGCTACGGCACCACCGTCCTTAGACGGGAAGACGTGATGGAAGGCGTCCCGGAGATGATCCACGACGTCCAGATCGAAGCCACCTTCCCTGACGGCACCAAGCTCGTCACCGTCCACGATCCGATCCGATAGGGCGGCCATGATTCCAGGCGAATACATCCTCAGGTCCGCGCCCGTAACGCTAAACGCCGGGCGCCAGGCGATCGACGTCGTCGTCACCAACACCGGCGACCGGCCCGTGCAGGTGGGCTCGCACTTCCACTTCGCCGAAGCGAACAGCGCACTTGAATTTGACCGTGAGGCCGCCCATGGACGCAGGCTGGATATTCCCGCCGGCACGGCGGCGAGGTTCGAGCCCGGTGACAGCAGGACCGTGCGGCTGATTGAACTGGCCGGCCGCCGCGAGGTGTTCGGGCTCAGCAACGCCGTGAACGGCCCCCTCGATGCAGGCAAGGAGGGTGGCAAGTGAGCTTCGATATTCCACGCAGGCAGTACGCGGATCTTTACGGGCCGACGACCGGTGACGCCATCCGCCTGGCGGACACTGAGCTGTTCCTCGAGATCGAGAAGGACCTCACCGTCTACGGCGAGGAAGTGGTCTTCGGCGGCGGCAAGGTGATCCGCGACGGCATGGGCCAAAACGGCCAGGCCACCCGCGAGGAGGACGTCCCGGACACTGTGATCACCAACGCCGTCATCCTGGACTACACCGGCATCTACAAGGCCGACGTCGCACTCAGGGACGGCCACATCTTCAGGATCGGCAAAGCCGGCAACCCGCAAATCACCGACGGCGTGGACATCATCATCGGCGCCAGCACCGAGATCATCGCCGGCGAGCGGAAGATCCTCACAGCCGGCGGTGTGGACAGCCACATCCACTTCATCTCCCCCGACCAGGTTCCCACCGCCCTCACCAGCGGTGTGACCACCATGGTGGGCGGCGGGACCGGACCGGCAGAAGGCACCAAGGCAACCACCGTCACCCCCGGTAAATGGCACATCCAGCGGATGCTGCAGGCGGCCGAGGGGCTGCCCATCAACATCGGCCTGCTGGGCAAAGGCCATGCCTCCGCCGTCGAGCCGCTCGCTGAGCAGATCCGCGCCGGCGCCATCGGGCTTAAGGTCCACGAGGACTGGGGTTCCACCACTTCCTCGATCGACACCTCCCTGAAGGTGGCAGACGAATACGACGTCCAGGTGGCCATCCACACCGACACCCTTAATGAGTGCGGTTTTGTGGAGGACACCATCCGCGCCATTGACGGCCGGGTCATCCACACCTTCCACACGGAGGGCGCCGGCGGCGGGCATGCTCCGGACATCATCAGGATCGCCGGGCTGCCCAATGTCCTTCCGGCGTCGACGAACCCCACCCTGCCGTACACGCGGAACACCATCGAAGAGCACCTGGACATGCTCATGGTCTGCCACCACCTCAACCCGGACATCCCGGAGGACGTGGCGTTCGCCGATTCCCGCATCCGGGCCGAGACCATCGCCGCCGAGGATGTCCTGCAGGACCTGGGCATCTTTTCCATCACGTCCTCCGATTCCCAGGCCATGGGCCGTGTGGGCGAGGTGATCACCCGCACCTGGCAGGTGGCGGACAAGATGAAGAAACAGCGCGGCGTTCTTGAAGATCCCGACGGCGGCACGCACGGTTCCGCTGAGGGTCTGGGTTCGCAGAGTGATAATTTCCGCCTCAAGCGCTACGTGGCGAAGTACACCATCAACCCGGCCATCGCGCAGGGCATGGCGGACTCCATCGGTTCCGTCGAGGAGGGGAAATTTGCCGATCTGGTGCTCTGGGATCCCGCGTTCTTCGGGGTGAAGCCTGAGCTGGTGCTCAAGGGCGGGCAGATTGCCTACGCGCTGATGGGTGACGCCAACGCCTCCATCCCCACCCCGCAGCCACGGACCATGCGGCCCATGTTCGCCGCGTTCGGCAAGGCGGTGCAGCAGTCCTCCATCACGTTCCTGTCCCAGGCAGCCATCGACGCCGGTGTCCCCCAGGAACTCGGGCTCGAGAAGGTCATCCGGCCCGTTTCCGGCATCCGGACACTGACCAAGGCCGACCTGAAATACAACAACGCCACCCCGGACATCCAGGTGGACCCGGAAACGTACCAGGTGACTGTCGACGGTGAGGAAGTCACCTGCGAGCCGTCCGACGTCCTGCCCATGGCCCAGCGCTACTTCCTCTTCTGACCCCCACCTTCCGGAGCCTGACGTGATCATCGAAAAAGTCCTTGGCAACCTTCACGAGCTGCCTGCTACGGACCTGGCCGCCTACACCGGGCTGCACCGCGAAAAAGTGGTGCTTCCCAGCGCCCAGCTGGTCAAGCGGATCCAGCGTGTCATCACCGACCACGGCAAGGAGATCGGGATCCGGCTGCCCTCCGGCTCCGGCGACCTGCGCGACGGCGACATCCTGCACGTGGCCGAAGCCAACATGATCGTGGTCTCAGTTCTCCCCACCGACGTCCTCGTGGTGGCACCGCGCTCCGTCCACGAGATGGGCGTCGTGGCACACTCGCTCGGCAACCGGCACCTGCAGGCCCAGTTCTTCGACGCGTCCTCGGAATACGGCGCCGAAGTCATGGTGTGCGCCTACGACCACACCGTCGAGGACTATCTTCGCCACGTTGGAGTCCCCTACGACCGCCAGGAACGCGTGATGCCTGTGCCATTCCGCCATGCCGAACACAGCCACTAATGCCCCGTCTATGATTTACCAGTTGGCGCTGCAGCAGCTCACTGACTCCGCGCTTCCTACCGGGGCTTTTGCTCACTCATTCGGGTTCGAGGGGTACATCGAACGGGAGCTCGTTCATGATGAGGGGTCCTTTGGTGTGTGGCTCGGCGCGTTCATCGGGCAGCAGTTGTCGTACTCCGACGGCTTGGCGATCCGGTTCGTCTACGAGGATGCACCGCTCGAGGACTTGGACAACCTCCTGTCCGCGCAGCTGCTGCCACGGCAGGTTCGGGAGGCGAGCGTAAAGATGGGT
>NZ_QAIQ01000127.1 GCF_003061105.1 Arthrobacter sp. HMWF013 | reverse complement strand
TACTGGCATTACTACGACGGCACCGGCGGCGGTGGTGGAGATACAACGGCACCTACGGTGACGGGTACGTCGCCGGCTGCCGGGTCGACTGATCTGGCGGTGACCGGGAATGTGACGGGGACGTTCTCGGAGCCCATGAATGCCTCGACCATTACGGCGGGCACCTTCACGTTGACGGCGGGTTCGACGACGGTGCAGGCCGCTGTGCGCTATGACGGTCCGTCCAGGATTGCGACCCTGGATCCCTTTGCGGATCTGGCCGCCGGTACCGCCTACACGGCAACGATCAAGGGTGGCTCCGCCGGGGTAAAGGACCTTGCCGGTAACGCATTGGCGACCGACAGGGCCTGGACATTCACTACAGCTTCCCCAGGCGGCGGGACGTCGCAGACCGTGACGCTCCCTGCCGCCGCTGACACCTACGTGTCGAGCGCCGTGCCGACGACGAACCATGGCACGGGTTCCATGCTGGGTGTGGACAACAGCCCGGTGGAGGTTACGTACCTCAAGTTCGACCTGTCGGCGTATGCGGGCAGGACGCTGGAAAGTGCGACGTTGCAGCTGCGTAGCGCCGGGAGCGGATCCACGGGAACGCAGAACGTCAAACTGGTCGCTGATGACAACTGGAGTGAGACCGGGATCACCTACAACGCCCGCCCGGCGCTCGGTACCAGCAGCATCGGCACGCTCGGCCCGACAACAACCAACACCAACTACAGCGTCGCGCTGAATGCGGGCGGCCTGGCCGGAGAGCTCGGCCAACAGCTCTCCCTTGGCATGGACTCCAGCAGCAGCGACGGACTGGACCTCAACTCCAAGGAGGCCGGCAGCACAGCAGCACCCAAGCTGGTGCTCACCATAAAGAACTAGGCGGACGCCGTCGGCTCGGACGGCACCGTCCAGAGCAATACCATCCGATCACCAACAGTTAGACAGGGGACTACCATGAGCACCACACCGACCAAAGCACTGAACTTCGACATCCACGGCAGGCTCACGATCAGCGTCGACGCCCAGGCGCCGGCAGCACACCAGCTTCGGACCATGTTGGCGTGTTTCGCCACCGATGCCGAACGGCCAGCCGACATCGTCGTCGATGACCGGCCGGAGCCCATGCCGGATGCTGGACTGCTCGAGCATGAACTGGCATACACCGAGACCAGCGTGCGGTACAACGCCGATCGGGTCCAGGTGGTGAGGGATGGATCGCAGTGGCGCATTCACGGCCCGGGTGAGCTGTTGACCTCCGTGGTTCCTGTGCTCGATGCCGCCATGGTCAGTCGGGGAGCCGGCATGATCCACGCGGCCACGATGGCTTACCGGGGTCACGCGATTGCGCTTCCCGCCGCCGGTGGAACCGGTAAGACCAGCACGGCGGCCAAACTGATGCGCCGCGAGGGATGGTCGTTCATGGGCGACGACTGGGCCTTCCTCGCCGAGGACGCCACGCTGCTCGGCTATGCGAAGCCAATGTTCATCAAGCCGCACCACAAAGAAATCTATCCACACCTGTTCGAAGGCGTCCGGAAGCCCCTCGTCCCCTCAGGGCTCTCGCAGAGCGTTGGCCGCCTGACCACGGTGGTGCACCCGTTCGTCATCCGTTATCCGCGGCTCGCGGACTTCTCGCGCCGGTGGTCGCCGGAGCACCGCATGGTTGATGCCGGGGCAGCCTTCCCGGGGCGCGCAGTGACCACCAAGGCCCCGCTCGCGGCCGCCATTTACATCGAGCGCTTTGAGGGCTCCAAGTCCAGGATTGTCGAGAAGACCCAGGACTGGATGATCGACCGCATGATCGGCAACTTCCACATCGAGATGGCGGGCTTCTCGCAGCGGGTTGTGACCGGCCTGGCGGCCACGTCCGTCGTCCCCTGGCGCGAGCACTTCGCGGCAAAGGGGGTCGTGCTGAGCAAAGCGCTCGACGGACGGCCCTGCCACCTGCTCCAGGTGCCGGCGGCGTACTCGGCGGACGAGGCCTCGGACGACATCGTCCGGCATCTCGAGGAGCTGCTGCCGGCCGTTCTCGACGAGCAAGTCTGAGGGGGTGGCGACAGATGGGTCACAGCCCTGCCGAGGTCACCGCAGTCGTGCCGGCCCGCAACGCGGAGCAGATGCTCCCGCGCTGTCTGGAGGCACTGCGCCAGTCCGGTGTGGCCGAGATCATCCTGGTGGACGGATGTTCCACCGACCGCACCGTCGAGCTCGCCCTTGCTGCCGGTGCCCGGGTCCTGAGTGATGAGGGACGCGGTCTGCCGTGGGCCCGAACGCTTGGTGTGCAAAGCAGCACCACCCGTTGGGTGCTGCTCGTGGACTCCGACGTCGTGTTCGGGCCTACGGGGATCGCCGACCTGCTCACTGAGCTGGTGGAGGACGGCCACGACGCCCTCCAGGCCGGTCTGGAGAGTGTTGCCGGACCGGGCTATTGGGGGCAGGCGCTGGCGCATCACCACCGCACCGGCCGCAGCCGCAACTGGTTCGGGCTCGTGGCGACCATCGTGGACCGGGACCTGATGCTTGGCATGGGTTTCGATGACTCGTTCAAGTCCGGGGAGGACATCGAGCTGCGCTGGCGGATGCGGCAGTCGGGAATGCGGACTGCGGTATCACGCCGGGTCATGGTCGAACACCGTTTCGCCGCGGACGATTTCGACTTCGCGCTCGACCAGTTCCTCATGGACGGAACGGGCCTGGGACTGATGATCCGCAAGCACGGCTGGCGCGGTGCAAGGTTGGCGCTGCTGCCCGCGGCGGCCGCCGTCCGGGGCAGCGCTTTGAGCCTCGCGGCGGGCCAACCCGCATGGCTGCGCTACTACGCAGCCTTCTGCTGGTACAACTACGCGGGCATGGCGAGGGGCATCGGACGTGCGGGCTGACCGGGGGATCGCTGTCACGGAGGCCTCGACCGTCGTCCGGCACTCCGCTCTGCGCAGCTCCCTCGGCCTCGTCGTGGCCAAAGCCGCCCAGACAGGCACAGGTTTCGCCTTCTGGGTAGTGGCCGCGCATGCGACATTCGACCGTGAGGTCGGGCTCACCACGGCAGCAGTCTCGGCGGTGATGATCTGCACGCAGCTCGCGGTGCTGGGCGCCGGATCCGCCGTGATTGTCTCCGTGGGGCGGGGGGAGCCGCCCGCGCGGGTGCTGGATGCAGCGTTCGGCATTGTGGGGGTGGCCAGCACGGTGCTGGCCCTTGGCTACCTCCTGCTGCAGTGGATGGTTACACCGGACACGGCAGTGATGTCGGTGCTCTTCTGGCTCACGTTCCTCATAGCTGCCGTCACAGGAACTCTGTGCACCGTGCTGGACCAGGCGCTGGTGGCGTTGGGCCGCGGATCCAGCGCCACGTCCAGGTACCTGGTGGGCGGCGTCTTCTCCCTTGGAGCGACAGCGCTCGTGGCCTGGCAGGCCCACGGCGCCCCCGCCGACGTGATGATGGCCTGCTGGACCCTCGGGTCGGCCCTGACGTGTGTTTTGGGTATAGTCCAGCTCAGACGACTGGTCGGCTACCGGCCGCGGCCCTCCTTGCGACCGGCCAAGAACCGGTCAACGCTGGTGCTGGGAATCCCGCACCAGCTCCTCACCATCACCGAGCGTGCTCCCGGGCTGGTGCTTCCGCTCCTGCTGGCGCACATGGTATCGCCGGAAGCAGCTGCCTACTGGTACCCCGCATGGATGATGGCCTGGGCCGCCTACACAGCCCCGATGCTGATAGGAATCGTCCAATTCTCCGAGGGAGTCCGCGACCCTGGCCGCCTGGTGGCGACCACTTGGGCGAGTTTCCGTTGGTCGCTCGCCATCGGTGGCATTGCCGCCGTCGTCCTCGTCATCTTCGCGCACCCACTGCTCCACCTGCTGGGGGACCGGTACGCCAATTCGTCCACTGACGCCCTGCGGATATTGGCGGCCGGACTGGTGCCGTACGCGGTGCTGCAGGCTTACAATTCCGTCTGCCGGGTCCGCAGCCTCTACACGGAGGCGATTGTGGTGGGCGTGGCCCTCGGAGTCGCCCTCTGCGTTTCAGCGCTCCTGGTCGCCGACAATGGCCCCACCGCCATGGCCATTGCGTGGCTCGTTGTCCTATCCATCGGCGCCGCGGGGATGGGACTCCGTTTGCTCGCCATCCTCCGGCGCGTCAAGAACGAGGCGCGATGACCAGGACGCTTGACGTGCCGCGCCAAACCCAGAGACAGGATCGCTGGCGGCCCCTGGACGTATGGTGCGCGGTGGGCGGCATCGTGTCACTGGCTCTTGCCGTGGGGGCCGCCTCCGCGGTGTCTGTGCCTGTGTACAGTGACTTGGGGCTGGTCGCCGTGCTGCCCTACCCGTACTGGCTGGGTGTCCTGCTTCTGAACATCTCCTTCGTCGTGGCGCTGCGGGGAAATCCCGCGGGTCCGGCACGCCACGCCGTCATGGTGTGGCTCGTCGTGGTGCTGGTCCTTGTGCTCTTCGGGGCTGCAGCCTTCGTGACCGACATACCGCGCGGCGAGGTCGCGTTCCGTCACCTTGGCATCGCGGACGCCCTGTCCGGCAGCCAGGGAATTGATCCGACCATCGACGCGTACTTCAACTGGCCGGGTTTCTTCGCCCTCCTGGCGACGGTGCTCCCGGCCACCGGTCTCGATCCGGTGGCAGTTGCCCTGTGGGCACCGGTGCTCAACATAGGTCTGTGGCTTGCTGCCGTAGGCGTCCTGACGCGCTACCTGACGCCCGACCCGAGGCGGCGCTGGCTGGTGCTCTGGGTCTTCTGCCTCGGCAACTGGCAGGATCAGGACTACCTGTCTCCCCAAGCCTTCAGCTTCTTCCTGTACCTCGTCATCGTCGCGCTGCTCCTCGGTCCGTTGGCCGCGCGTCCTGCCGCATTCAACGGCTTCCGGCGCGCCGAGCTGACGGCGATGTGGCGGGGACGGATGCCCGTCGAGTCCCGGCCGGGACACCGGATAAGTGCCCTCGCGGTCATCCTGTTGCTCGTGGTTGTCATCTGCGCAAGCCATCAGCTGACGCCGTTCCTGGTGCTCATCACCATCACCGCCCTCACCGTGAGCGGACACGTCTGGCCCAGCCGCCTGCCCCTGATTACCGTGGTGGTGCTGGCGCTCTGGCTCGCCTACCCCGCGAGTGCCTACCTCGTTGGACACCCGCCGCTGGAGGACGCCGGCTTGCAGGGTGCAGTGGCGGCGAACGTTGTCGACCGTGTGAGCGGCAGCGCCGGGCACATGCTCGTGGTGCAGATCCGCGTGGTCCTCACTGTCGTCCTGTGGACGCTCGCCGCGGTGGGGGCATTTCTCGACTGGCGCAGGGGTCGTCTCGATTTCCGGGTGGCCCTCCTCGCCGCCACGCCGCTGCTGCTCTTCCCCGTGCAGTCATACGGCGGCGAGATGCTCATCCGCGTCTCGCTGTTCGCGCTGCCCTTCATTGCCATGCTGGCGTGCTCGGTCCTTCTTCCCACACACGGCAGCACCCGCC
>NZ_QAIQ01000126.1 GCF_003061105.1 Arthrobacter sp. HMWF013 | reverse complement strand
GGCGGCCACTTTGTCCGCATGATCCTGGGCAAAACCGTTGTAGATCTGCTCGTCGTGCTGGCCGTTGTCGCCGATCAGCAACCACCGCATGTCCGGGAATTCCTTCGCGAGCCGCTCAAGGTTCTTGTGCTTGTGCTCCTGCCCGCTGCGGAACCAGCGGTCATGGGTCAGGCCCCAGTCCGTCAGCAGGAGGGCACCGGCCGGGTACATGTTCCGGCCCAGGAAGCGCGCGAGGGTGGGTGCGGCGTTCCATGGTCCCGTGGACAGGTAGATGACGGGAGCTTCCGGGTGTTCAATGGTCAGCCGGTCCAGCAGGACCGCCATGCCGGGGGTGGCCATGCGGGCCCGTTCGCTGAGCACAAAGGTGTTCCACAGCGCCAAGAATGGCCTCGGCAGGGCGGTGACCATGACGGTGTCGTCAATATCGGACACAATGCCGAACCTGGCCTCGCTGTCAATGACCTGGATCAGCGTCTCTACGGGTTCTGTTCCCTCAGCACGCAGGACGGCCGTATGCCAGCCGGGGGAGAGCTGAACGTCCACCACCGTGTCAATGAGTCCGCCCCGGTCTGCCTTGACCCGGGCCACCACGCCGCCGATGGTGATCTCTACGTCCGTGTACTGGAGGGGGACGCCGGTGAAAGCCCGCCACCCCCGTACGTTCTGGGTTCCGTTGCGGGCTGCGTGTTCGGCCTCGCTGCCCGGCGCGGGCTTCTTTGTCAGCAGGACCCTGCCGAGCACCCGCACCCAGCTTGTGGAGCCGTAGCCCTGATAGGCCACCGTTTGGGGCGCAAAGTTCCAGCGTTTGGCCAGCAGGATGCGGACGCCGTTGACGGCGTCGGATATCCGGTGCGCCAGCCGGAAGAGCTGCGTGCCCGAAGGCTGTGCCTGGTGCGGAAGGTTGTGCGTTGCGTTCTGAGGAGCCCTGTCCATGCTTACCACTCTGCCACAGCCGAGACCCGGCGAGGCAAGACGGCGGCATCAGCCTCCTTCCGTGACGTCAGCCCTCGCCGAGGATCCACCGCAGGGTCTCCGCGTTCCGCACGGCGTTCCCGCCGCCGTCGTTATTGAAATAGGCGTAGACGTCCTGACCGGCGCCGGCCCACTCGCGGATGCGGTCCGCCCACCAGTGCAGGTCAGTGTCCGAGTAGGATCCGCCGTACAGATGCTGGTGGTCGGGGCCGTGCAGCCGGACGTAGACGAACGGCGCCGTGGTGCGCAGGATGCATGGCAGGTTGGCGCCGCTCATGATGCAGTAGGCAGCCTGGTGGCGTTCGAGCAGGGAGTAGACGTCCTGATGGTCCCAACTGGGGTGCCGGAATTCCACGGCAACCCGGATCCACCACGGAACAGCCGCGAGGAAGTAGTCCAGCCGGGCGTCGTCGCGCCCCATCTGGGGAGGGAGCTGGACCAGGAGTACCGCGCGTTTGTCACCGAGCTCGTGCCAGCAACGGGCAATGCGCTCGATCCATACGTCCGGTGCGTATAGCTTCTTGCCATGGGTCAGTCCACGCGGAGCTTTGACGGAGAGCTGGAAACCGTCGGGCAGCCTGCGCCGCCAGCTGGCGAACGAGGTATCCCGCGGCCAGCGGTAGAAGCTGGCATTTAACTCGACAGTGCTGAAACGGGCAACATAATGCTGGAGCCGGTCGCGGGCAGGCAGGCCGGGCGGGTACAGGACGTTCTCCCAGTGGTCATAACTCCAGCCGGAGGTGCCGATATGAATGGCCATGGTCAGCAGTGATCCGATTGCGACGCGCAGTGCATGGTGCCTCCGGAGGTCAGGGCCGGCAATCAATTCAGGCTACACCGCCGGACTTCACCATCCGGGGCGCTCCATGTGGCACTGTATTGGAATGGCGCGGATTGAAGATTACGCAGTTGTAGGCGACCTCCACACCGGCGCGCTGATCAGCACTGAGGGATCCATCGACTGGCTGTGCCTTCCGCGGTTTGACTCCCCGGCCTGCTTCAACGCCCTGGTGGACACACCGGAGTCCGGGCGCTGGCTGCTTGCGCCGGAGGGCGGCGGCACCTGCACCAGGCGCTCCTACCGGGAGGGGACCCTGGTGCTGGAAACAGAGTGGGAAACGCCCGAGGGCACTGTCCGGGTCATCGACTTTATGCCGCCACGCGACGAGGTGGCGGACATCGTGCGGATCGTGGAGGGCGTGAGCGGCAGCGTCAGGATGCACGGCGAACTGACCTTAAGGTTCGACTACGGGCACATCGTTCCCTGGGTCCGGCGTGACAAGCACGGGCTCCACGCCATCGCGGGACCGGACGCCGTGTACTTTGTCACCGACGCGCCATTGCACGGGGAAAACCTGCACTCCCTCAGCGATTTCACCGTCCAGGCGGGGGAGCGCGTTCCGTTCGTCCTGACGTGGGCTCCCAGCCATGTGGGCCGCCCCCACACCGTGGCAGCCGAGGAGGTGCTGAGTACAACGCTTGCCTTCTGGCGGGGCTGGGCTTCGCAGTGCACGGTCAAGGGAAAATACCAGGATGCCGTGGCGCGTTCGCTGATCACGCTCAAAGCCCTGACCTACGCACCCACCGGCGGCATTGTCGCCGCCGTGACCACTTCCCTCCCGGAACAGATCGGCGGTCCGCGCAACTGGGATTACCGCTACTGCTGGCTGCGGGACGCCACCATGACGCTGCAGGCACTGTTGGCTGCGGGCTACACGGCGGAGGCGGCCGCCTGGCGTGACTGGCTGCTCCGGGCCGTGGCAGGGGACCCGGCCGATCTCCAGATCATGTACGGGATCCACGGCGAACGCCGGCTGCCGGAGATGGAATTGCCGTGGCTTGCCGGGTATGAGAACTCCAAACCTGTGCGGATTGGCAACGGCGCCGCCGAGCAGCTCCAGCTGGACGTCTGGGGCGAGGTGCTGGACTGCCTCGCATTGACCCGGAATTCCCTGCTCAAGCACACGGATGAATCCTGGGAGCTGCAGGTGACGTTGATGGGGCACCTGGAAAAAGTCTGGGACCAGCCGGACAACGGGCTCTGGGAGATGCGCGGGCCGCGGCGCCATTTCACCCATTCCAAGGTGATGGCCTGGGTGGCCGCCGACCGCATGGTGAAGGGTGTCCGCGACTTCGGGCTTCCGGGCCCGGCCGAACGCTGGGAGGCGCTGCGCGACACTATCCACCGGGAAGTGATGGCCAATGCCTTCGACCCGAAGCGCAACACCTTCACCCAGTCCTACGGGCGGCCCGAACTCGACGCCAGCCTGCTGCTGATTCCGCGGGTGGGATTCCTGCCGCCGGATGATCCCCGCGTGCTCGGGACAATCGAAGCAATCCAGCGTGAGCTCACCGAGGACGGTTTCGTCCTGCGGTACCGGCCAGCCGACAGCGACGACGGACTCCCGGGGGATGAGGGCGTCTTCCTCGCCTGCTCGTTCTGGCTGGTGGAGGCCCTCCTGGGCGCAGGACGCGCGGAGGAATCCACGGCACTCTTTGAACGGCTTCTGGAACTCCGCAACGATGTGGGCCTGCTCAGTGAGGAATGGGGCGTTAAAGCCGCCCGGCACCTGGGCAATACGCCCCAGGCATTCAGCCACTTCGCGCTGGTGACAAGCGCCCTTGAGCTGCACCAGGATACCGTCCGCCGGAGCGATACCCCTATCCCTCCGGAGACGGAAAGGGTAGGGCGTTAGGGGTCCCGGGGCCAGGTGGCACTACTGCCATCCTCAGGAAGTAAGTATACTTACTAAGACTGATGATGCGCTTCAGGAAATCACAGCGCAGTGACTGAATGAGGGGTAAGCGGAATGGCCGGATACTTTGAACTGGTGGATGCGCCTGACGGTGGCTACAGGGTGAGAATGATGGATGGTTCCGGGAACCTGATGGCCATCTCCGTGACGTTTCCCACCAAGCGGGCCGCCGTGAAGGGCGTCGAAATGGCCCGCGAAATCGCCGGAACGGGCCTGATCAGGGATCGCAGCAGCAATGGCGCTGGATCTGTTATCCGGGATCGGGTCCGGCCGGTGCCGTCTTCCAAAGAGAAGGCTGCTCCCCGTGGCAAGAAAACCGGGTCCGTGCGCGCCTCCGTCGGATGATGGTCAACCCGGGCCGGAGCCAAGGCCAAAACCTCGGCGCGAACCAGGGCCAGCCACCACGAGCGGTCCACATCCCCGGGCAGGTCCAGGGCTCAGCCGGACAGGGTCCCGGGGGCCCGGCCCAGCGGCCGGCCGTCCTTTTTGACCTTGACGGGACCCTTGTGGATACCGCCTATCTGCACACCCTGGCCTGGTGGAATGCCTTCCGCATGCAGGAATACGACATTCCCATGGCGGCCATACATCGCTGCGTGGGCATGACGGGCAGCCTCCTGGTTGACACCCTCCTGCCCCCTGGCCGCGACCGGGATGCCGATTCTGAAATAATGGCCAGCCATTCCGCGGTCTATGCCCAGAGCTGGGCGTCTCTGCGGCCTTTGGACGGCGCCAAGGAACTCCTGGCCCAGTGCCACGCCCGCGGGCTTGCCGTGGTCCTGGCCTCCTCGGCGCGCAAGGCCGATCTGGCTGCCGCCCGGAAGGCGCTGGACGCGGATGCGTTTATCCATCACGCCACAGGCCCGCACGACGCCAAGGCAAGCAAGCCGGCCCCGGACATCCTGATTGCCGCCCTGGAAGCCGTCGGGGGTTCAGCGTCCGCTGCAGTCTATGTGGGGGACGCAGTATGGGACATGAAGGCCGCCGTCGCCCTGGGCGTCCCGGGCATCGGCGTCACCTGCGGTGGAACCGGTGCAGCAGAACTCCGGGAAGCCGGAGCGACGGAGGTTTTCGATGGTCCGCGTGACATCCTCGAAAACCTTCACCACAGCGCCATCGGCAGGCTGCTCGCCCTGGGACCGCGGACCGCAGGAGCCTAGAGCTGCCGGCGGTCCGGGTTGCCCGGGTTCTCCTCGGTGTAGCCCTCCGCTTCCGCCATAACGGGCTTGACCCACGCGACGCTGACCTTGACCGCGCCGTCCTCAGTCCTTTCCACCTCTTCCACCACTTCCGAGGCAGAAGCCCCCATCTCCATGATCCTGGTGCGATAACTTGCGAGGAGCTGGGTCAGGCTCTCCTCCGTCCATTCACCGGGACGAATCCGGGTGGAGATCTCAACGGGTTCCGGCTGGTAAAGGGCCATAACGGCGTCTCCTCATGTAGGGCAGGGTCAGAATCGGGCAAGGTAAAACCTGTTCGCTTCCTACGCTAGGAGCCTTCACTGGCTGGCACAAGGAAATTCATCAGCATGCTTACTTTTTGGCTCGTAACCCGTTAGCGTCGGATTACGGAGAACCTCCCTATTTCAGAGAAAGGCCAGCCATGAAGGCACTTACTTGGCAAGGAAAACGCTCAGTCCGTGTGGAAGAAGTCCCGGACCCGGTGATCCAGGACCCCACTGACGCGATTGTACGGATCACGTCCACTGCCATCTGCGGCTCTGACCTCCACCTCTACGAGGTGCTGGGCCCCTACATGCACAAAGGCGACGTGATCGGGCACGAACCCATGGGCATCGTCGAGGAAGTGGGCAGTGCCGTCACGAACCTGCGCAAAGGCGACCGTGTGGTCATCCCCTTCAACATCTCCTGCGGCCACTGCTACATGTGCAACCAGGGGCTGCAGTCCCAGTGTGAGACAACCCAGGTCAAGGACAAGGGATCAGGCGCCGCCCTCTTTGGCTACTCGGAACTGTACGGTTCAGTTCCCGGTGGCCAGGCGGAGTACCTTCGCGTACCCCACGCGGATTACGGCCCGGTGAAGGTCGGCACCGAACTGCCGGACGAACGGTACCTGTTCCTTTCCGACATCCTGCCCACCGCCTGGCAGGCAGTGGAGTACGCGGATGTCCCGCCCGGCGGCACACTGGCAGTCTTTGGCCTGGGGCCGGTGGGCCAGTTCGCCGGCCGGATCGGCGTCCACCGCGGGCTGCGGGTCATCGGAGTGGACCCGGTGCCCGAGCGGCGCGCCATGGCCGCCCGTCACGGGGTGGAAACGCTGGACTACAGCAAGGGCATCGCCGATGAGCTGCGCGGGATGACGGCCGGACGCGGGCCGGATGCGGTGGTTGACGCCGTCGGGATGGAAGCGCACGGTTCCCCGGTTGCCGGGTTCGCCCATCAGGCACTCGGCCTGCTGCCGGACAAGCTGGCCCAGAAGGCGATGGAGACAGCCGGTGTGGACCGCCTCGCTGCGCTCCACACGTCCATTGACGCGGTCCGGCGGGGTGGAACCATTTCCCTCAGCGGCGTTTACGGCGGGCAAGCCAGCCCCATGCCGATGCTGACCATGTTCGACAAGCAGCTCCAGGTGCGGATGGGTCAGTGCAACGTGCGGCGCTGGACTGATGATCTCCTGCCGCTGGTGGAGGACGACGCCGATCCCCTGGGGGTCATGGATCTGGTCACCCACCGCTCGGGGCTGGAGGGTGCCCCCGCCCTCTACGAGAAGTTCCAGAAGAAAGAGGACGGCTGCATCAAGGTGGTCCTCAACCCCGGGCAGTAGAGCGCAGGGGTTTCAGGTGTCAGAGCGGCAGCAGCGCCGACAGGTCCGCCCGCAGTCCCGACGCCGTCACCTTGCCCGCATCGACAGCCTCCGCCCAGCTCACCTTGCCGGTGACTATCCCGAGCCAGGTGGCGGCGTCGCACTCAACCACGTTCGGCGGGGTTCCGCGCGTGTGCCGGGGCCCCTCCACGCACTGGGTGACGCCGAACGGCGGCACTCGGACCTCCACGGAATTCCCCGGTGCCCGTGCGGTGACCTCTTCAAGGGTGTACCGGACCGCCGTCGCGGTAACAGCCCGGGGGACAGTGCCCGACGGCGAGCCGGCAGCTTCCTGCCACGCGGCCAGCGCCGCCTTGCCCTCTTCGATGCCGATACGACGGCGAGCTATGGCCATGCGGGCGGAGTCCCCTTCCGGAAACAATCTCAGTAATCACCTGTGCGAACGCGAGTACTCCGGACGGACGAACTCGGGTAGCCGCGAAGTCAATTAGGGTAGCGCGAATACTGGCGGCGGAGTAATCCGTCCGGGCATGGTGGTAACAAGGCTCATCGCAGAGTCGGCAGCAGTGAACAGCCCGGCCCCCACAGGAGGGGAGATCCATCCAGGGCTTCCGCCACCGGTTCGATGTGGCGGACGGGACTGGCCGCCGGCATCTCCGCCCGGCAGTCCCTTCACTGACACCCACAACAGCGAAGGACCGCTCATGCCTCCCCTTCCCCTGGACTTCAACGATGCCTTCCGCAGTATCACCGGCGGGACCTTCAGCGAGTTTTATGCCGAAATTTCGCCCTATTTTCCGCTGGCAGTTGCCGGCGTGATCGTCTGGGGCCTGTGGCTGTACCGGTTCATCCTTTCCCACCGCGCCGGCCCGATCCTCACGGACTTCCGGGCGTCAACGTCGGTGGTAGTCCCGTCCTTCCATGAGGATCCGGACATCCTGATGAGCGCCCTGGAATCATGGCGGGCCCAGCAACCGGACGAGATCATTGTGGTCCTGGACGCCGAGGACCTGGACGCCTACCACCGGATCACTGCCCTCGGGGACGGGACCATCCGGCCGGTCCTGTTC
>NZ_QAIQ01000125.1 GCF_003061105.1 Arthrobacter sp. HMWF013 | reverse complement strand
CCGTTGACCGCAGCCGTGAACAGCTTTGGCCTGAGCCTGCCTGACTACCCCTGGGAGGCCATGGCACCATACCTCGCCAAGGCCTCGGAGCACCCTGGCGGGGCCGTGAATCTCTCCATCGGGACGCCGGTGGACCCGACTCCGGCCTTGATCCAGGAGGCCCTGAGGGCCGCAGCGAATGCCCCCGGGTACCCCACGGTCCACGGCACCGTTCCGCTGCGGGAAGCCATCGCTGCGTGGTTCGAGCGGCGCCGGGGCGTTCCTGGGCTGGACCCGAAGAACATCATGCCCACCGTCGGTTCCAAGGAACTGGTGGCGTGGCTGCCGCTGCTGTTGGGACTCAAGCCGGGCGACGTCGTCGTCCGTCCCAAAGTTGCCTACCCCACCTACGACATCGGCGCCACATTTGCCGGTGTCACGTCGGTGGCAACGGACAACCTCGACGAGCTGGATGAAGCCACCCGCTCCCGCGTCCGGCTGATCTGGGTCAATTCTCCGGGAAACCCCACCGGCAGTGTCCGGGATATTGAGTCACTGAAGGCCCTGGTGGCGCAGGCGCGGGAAATCGGTGCCGTCGTGGCGTCGGACGAGTGCTACGCCGAGCTCGGCTGGGGCACCTGGGACGTCCAGCGCGGCGGCCAACAGGTGCCCAGCGTTCTGGACCCCCGTGTGGCCGGCGGCTCCCATGACGGATTGTTGGCCGTCTACTCGCTGAGCAAGCAGTCCAACGTTGCCGGCTACCGCGCCGCCTTCGTGGCAGGCGATCCGGTGATCATGGCCAATCTGGTCAACAGCCGCAAGCACGCAGGCATGATCGTTCCGTACCCTGTGCAGGAGGCCATGCGTGTGGCGCTCGGTGACGACGCCCATGTCAATGCGCAGAAGGATCTCTACCGCGGACGCCGGGAACGCCTTTTGCCGGCACTGCAGGAGTTCGGGCTGGAGATCAAGGATTCCGACGCCGGGCTCTACCTTTGGTCCACGGCCGGGGAGAGCACATGGGAAACCGTGGACCGCCTTGCTGCGCGCGGCATTGTGGTGGGGCCGGGAGTCTTCTACGGCGAGGCAGGCAACGGATTTGTGCGCGTTGCGCTGACCGGCACCGACGAGCGGGTCGACGCAGCGGTCGCCAGGCTGGCTTCAGCACCGTAACAATGGTGTGACTCGCACCACAATCGCGGCCTTTTGAGGGGGTTTCCGCCGTCGCCGATTAGTGGCACACGCCATGGGGGCGGTACTTTTTAAGTGACTATCAATGGTGGCTTTCTACAAGATGGCAGCCCGGGTGTTGTATTCCTGAACGAACAGGGGGCGGCGCGCGGCTCACCGGATGTTGGATCAAGCTTTCGACAGAGGCCCAGACGCCTCATGAAGGGGACTCCATGACTGAGACCAACAGCGCAACCCTGCACCATGCAGGTGGCGAGCTCAAGCTCCCGCGCATCCAGGTTGTTGAAGGAAACGAAGGCTACGACGTTTCCAAGCTGCTCAAGCAGACGGGCGCAGTCACTTTTGACCCCGGCTTCATGAACACCGCAGCAACCACTTCCGCTATCACCTACATCGACGGCGATGCCGGAATCCTGCGCTACCGTGGATACCCCATCGAGCAGCTGGCACAGCACTCCAGCTTCCTCGAGGTCTCCTACCTCCTGATCTACGGCAACCTGCCCAGCCCCACCGAGCTGGAAGAGTTCGACCAGAAGATCCGCCGCCACACCCTGTTGCACGAAGAGCTCAAGGGCTTCTTCAGCGGCTTCCCGCGCGACGCACACCCGATGCCAGTCCTGTCATCGGCTGTCTCGGCGCTGTCCACGTTCTACCAGGATTCGCTGGACCCCTTCAACGCCGAGCAGGTGGAGGTCTCCACCATCCGCCTGATGGCCAAAATGCCGGTCATCGCGGCGTACGCGCACAAGAAGTCCATCGGCCAGCCCATGCTGTACCCGGACAACTCCCACAACCTCGTGGAAAACTTCATGCGCCTGAGCTTCGGCCTCCCTGCCGAGCAGTATGAAGTGGACCCGGTGATCGCCAAGGCGCTGGACCTCCTGCTGATCCTGCACGCGGACCACGAGCAGAATTGTTCCACCTCCACGGTGCGTCTGGTGGGCTCCTCCAACGCCAACCTGTTCGCTTCCGTCTCTGCAGGAATCAACGCCCTGTTCGGCCCCGCCCATGGCGGCGCCAACGAAGCGGTCCTCAAGATGCTCCGCCAGATCCAGGCCGACGGCACCAAGCCTGAGGACTACATGGAGAAGGTCAAGAACAAGGAAGACGGCGTCCGCCTCATGGGCTTCGGACACCGTGTGTACAAGAACTACGATCCCCGCGCCAAGATCGTCAAGGCCACGGCCCACGAGATCCTCACGAAGCTCGGCGGCAACGACGAACTGCTCGAGATCGCCCTGCGCCTGGAAGAGAAGGCGCTGAACGATGACTACTTCATCCAGCGCAAGCTCTACCCGAACGTGGACTTCTACACCGGCCTGATCTACAAGGCCATGGGTTTCCCGGAGAAGATGTTCACCGTGCTGTTCGCGATCGGCCGCCTGCCGGGCTGGATCGCCCAGTGGCGTGAAATGATCAGCGACCCCAACACCAAGATCGGCCGCCCGCGCCAGCTGTACATCGGCGAACCCGAGCGCGATTACCCGGTGCGCTGATACACACCAACTGAATAACGACGTCGGCCGGTCACCTTCCAAGAAGGTGACCGGCCGCCGTCGTTAACCACCACCGAAAGCAACGCGGGGTCACTTCACGCCCAATAAAGCGTCCCGGGAGGACGTTAAGTGACCCCGTGTCGCTCTTTAGGCCGAGTAGCCCTGGGGGTTGTTCTTCTGCCAGCGCCAGTGGTCCTCGCACATCTGGTCGACGGTCTTGGTGGTGGACCAGCTCAGGTCGGCCAGGGCGGAGGTCGCGTCAGCCCAGAAGGCGGGAAGATCGCCGGCCCGCCGTTCGGTGATCTCGTAGGGAATCGGCCGGCCCACGGCCTTCTCGAAGGAGCGCAGGACCTCCAGGACGGAGGACCCCTTGCCGGAGCCCAGGTTCCAGCGGAACACGCCTGTACGCTCCGCTACGTGGTTGAGGGCGGCCACGTGGCCGCCGGCGAGGTCGACGACGTGAATGTAGTCGCGGAGGCACGTGCCGTCGGGCGTATCGTAATCGCCGCCGAAGACCATCAGCTTCTCCCGGCGCCCCACCGCGACCTGGGCGATAAAGGGAACCAGATTGTTGGGAATGCCCTGGGGATCCTCGCCGATGCGGCCGGACGGGTGGGCTCCCACCGGGTTGAAGTAGCGCAGCAGCGCGATGTGCCAGCGGGGATCGGCGTCGCCGAGGTCCGAGAGGATGTCCTCGATCTGTTCCTTGGTGCGGCCGTAGGGGTTGTTGGCGCCGATCTCCATCTTTTCCACGTAGGGGATGGGATTGTGCTCGCCGTACACGGTGGCGGAGGAGCTGAAGACGATGGAGCGGACGTCATGGCGGTCCATGACCCGGATCAGGTTCAGCGTGCCCACCAGGTTGTTGTAGTAGTACTTCAGCGGTTCCCGGACGGACTCACCCACAGCTTTGAGTCCGGCGAAATGAATGACGGCGTCGATCGACTGCCCGGCGAATACATTTTCCACTGCGGCTTCATCCACCAGATCCACGTTGTGGAATTCAGCGGTCTTGCCACTAAGCTCAGCAACCCGGCGCAGGGATTCCTCGCTGGAGTTCACCAGATTGTCGATCACCACAACGTCATGACCGGCTTCCTGCAGGGACAAAACAGTGTGGGAGCCGATGTACCCGGTGCCACCTGTGACCAGAATTTTCATGCCCCCAACGCTATCCCACATCCGAGGATAAGTGGATTACCGCACAGGTGTGCTAAATAGTAGTAGTGCCTAAAATTGTTGATGCCGAAGCCCGGCGTGCGGACATTGTTGACGCTGTTTTCCGGATCATTGCCGTAGACGGGCTCGAACGTGCGTCGCTGCGTGAGGTTGCAGACGAGGCCGGCCTGGCGGTTGGCTCCGTCCGGCACTACTTTGCCGGGAGCGAGGAACTGCTCCATCACAGCTTTGCCTCGGTGGTGGACCGGATATCGGCCCGGCTGCAGGCCGCACTGCCGGCAGTCACGGATACCGCACCCGGCAGTGTCCAGCAGCGTGAGGCCGTATTAACACTGCTGGGTGAATTCCTGCCCCTTGATGAGGAGCGGGCGGTGGACGTCTGCGTCTGGATGGCATTCCGGAACGCGGCCAGGATCCGCCCCTTCCTGACCCCTGTTGCCGACCGGAGCCACCGGGAGGTAGCGGCCGTCGTCGGGCAGGTGATCACTGCCATGGTGGCGGACGACGGCGACGGGCGGCAAACGCTGGTGGTTGAGGCCGAGCGGCTGCTGGCAACGATCGACGGGCTGTGCATGCACGCCCTCCTCCAGCCCGAATGGATGACAGCGGTGATGTGCCGCGACGTCCTTGACCGGCACTTGGCCGGACTGGCCGTTCACGCCGCCTGACCTGTACTTTCCTGCCACACGTCCGGCGGCATCGGGAATAGACTGGGAGACGGGGAAGCGGAGCCGGGTAACCACACCGGATCAGGCAGGCGTCGGGAGGAATAGGGATGAATCAAACTGGCGGTTCCGGCTGGCAGATCACCACGGACACGTCCGGGCCGCTGATGATTGCATTGTTTGTCCGGGATGCCGCAGGGCTCGACGGCGCCGGCCACCCGGCGTTATCTCACGCCGCCCCCAAAATCCGGCCTGCAGACCACACGCATCTCACCGCAGAGGTAGGCGGCCTGAGCGCCCTCAAGACCGAATGGGAAGCCTGGTGGGAGCAGTTGCTCAAGGCCCATCCCCAGACATCGCCGGAGCTGACCCCACCCGAATTTGAGGCGTTCGGCAACTCCCCGGCGCTCCAGCGCGTGCTGCAGGCGCACTTCGGCTCAGCCCTGACCTGGGCGCGCGAACGCCGCAGTGAATACGCCCAGCTCGAAGCGGAGCGAGTGGCCAGCGGATCAGATCAGTTGTTGAACGACATGGTGGGTGACCGGCTCATGGAAGTTGGCCGCAAGGCCCGCGACTTCAACCTGACAATAATTGAACTGCCGTTGGATGAGCAGCGGGCCTGGTATCTGGAGCCGGACAAGATCCTCATGAGCCATGAGCTGATGTCGCAGCCGGAACTCTTCCGCAGCTACGTCCAGCCGGTCGTGGAAATCCTGGCCTGAGGCAGGATCTGCCCCGGCCTTTGCCCTCGTGCCGGCGGGTCAGGTGCCGGCGGGTCAGGTGCCGGTGCCTGCCGGTGCCACAGTGATCCGGACCTGGCCGTCGGCAACCCCGCCATCCTGCCACCCGTCTTCAGCCTGGCGTTGCCAGCTCTTACCGGCGACATCAACACGGGTGATGGAAAGGCCCTTGGCGTTGGCAACGGCCCAGTGGGCAACGGACCAGGCCTGGTTGCCGCTGGCTTCAACCACCAGTGACTCGCCTTCGGTGAACGTGCCCAGCGGCCCGTATGCCAGGGAGAGCCCGGATTCTACGGCCGAAGGAAGGCCCGCCTCCTGCGCTGCCCGAAGCGTGCATTGCACCGACTCGGGGGTTTGTCCGCTCAGGCCTGAAGCAAAGGAGCGGCCCATGTCCTCGTGCTGGGCATATGCCTGGGGATACGCCGAGCGCTGGACGCGTTGGGCGGCGTCGGTAATCTCCAGAGACTCGTAGCCGGGAATCTTTATCAGGGCATCGTAGAAGGCGTTGGCGGCATAGACGGGATCCATGACCTGCGCCTCGGTTCCCCACCCTTGGGAGGGCCGCTGCTGGAACAGCCCACGCGAATCGGGCCCGGCCTGGTCGCCGTGGCCGATATTGCGCAGCTTGGATTCCTGCATGGCGGTTGCCAGGGCGATGCTGGCAGCCCGCGGCGGTAGCCCGCGCTGCACGGCAACAGCTGTGATCAGGGCCGCATTGCCCGCCTGGTCCGTGGCAAGCTCCGCGACCTGCGTTCCGACGTCGGCCGTGCAGCGCTCCGTGACCAGGGTTTCGGAGCGCTGCAGGAAAGACACAGCAGTGTAGATACCGCCGGCTACCAGTGCCAGCGTCAGCAGGAGTACGGCAAAGCGCCGTGCACCACGTCCACGTGCCACGGACGGGTCAGTTAGCGTGGAGGGCGTCGTTGAGTTCCACGGTCTGGCCCCGGCGCGGCAGCGCTTCCACGGCGCCGGTGGTGGAGTTGCGGCGGAACAGGAGGTTGGGGACCCCGGACAGCTCTGCAGCCTTCACGATTTTGGTGGTGTCTTCGCCGACCTCGTCCTTGGGGCCGGGAACGCGGACACGGGTTCCCGCGGTGACGTAGAGCCCTGCCTCCACCACGGAGTCGTCGCCGATGCTGATGCCCACGCCGGAGTTGGCACCCAGCAGGACGCGTTCGCCGATGGAGATTTTTTCCTTGCCACCGCCTGAAAGGGTGCCCATGATCGATGCGCCGCCGCCCACGTCGCTGCCGTCGCCGGTTACCACACCGGCCGAGATGCGGCCCTCCACCATGGACGTGCCC
>NZ_QAIQ01000124.1 GCF_003061105.1 Arthrobacter sp. HMWF013 | reverse complement strand
GCCTACAGGAGCCCCACCCCACGGCGCCCTCCACCCCGCCGCAGCCAATAAAACCGAACTGCGCCGCGCCGGTTGGGCCGGCTTCATCGGCACCGTCCTGGAAAACTACGACATGGTTGTCTATGGTGTCGGCACGGCCATCATCTTCAACACCCTGTTCTTCCCGAACGTCTCCCCCGCAGTGGGTTTCATTGCCAGCTTCGGCGCGTACGCCGTCGGCTTCATCGCCCGGCCCATGGGCGGCCTGTTCTTCTCCCGCTACGGCGACAAGATCGGCCGGAAGTTCGTCCTGGTGGCAACCCTTGCCCTGATGGGCACCGCGACCTTCGCGATGGGGCTGCTCCCCACCTATGAATCCGTTGGCATCCTCGCCCCGATCCTGCTGACCGTCCTGCGGTTCATCCAGGGCTTCGGCGCCGGCGCGGAAATGGCCAGCGCTGTTGTCCTCCTCGCTGAATTTGCGCCCAAGGGCAAGCGCGGCGCCATGACCTCACTCGTCTGGGCCGGCGCAGCAGTAGGCTCCGTCTTCGGATCAGGCGCGTGGATCCTGGTGCAGATGATGCCCCGCGAGGACCTCGAGTCCTGGGGCTGGCGCCTGGTGTTCCTCTCAAGCGCCCTGGTGACCGTTGCCGCCTACCTGATCCGCCGCAACATGAAGGAATCCCCGGTCTTCGCCGAACTGAAGAAGGAACACGTCGAGGCTGCTTCCCCGGTCTCGGAGGTCCTCAAAAAGGGCCGCCGCCCGCTGCGCCAGGTCTTCCTCATCAACATGGGCACCCACGCCCACTCCTACATCTACCAGGCGTTCCTGGGCACGTTCCTGATCTCTGTGGTCAACATCGACAAGGCCCTGATCCCGCAGATGCTGGCCATGGGCGGCCTCTTCGCAATCCCCGCGGCATTGGTTGCAGGACGCGCCACCGACAAGTGGGGCCGCAAGCCAGTAAACGTGTTCATCCTGGCTTTCCTTTTCCTGTTCTCCTTCCCCGCGTTCTGGCTCAGCAGCACTGGCAACATCTGGCTGATCGCGCTTGTCTACGCGGTGGGCTTCACCTTCGCGGTTGAGGGCGGCATCGCGGCGCAGTCGGCCATGTACGCAGAACTGTTCGGGTCCAAGTACCGTTACGCCGGCGTGGCCATCGCCCGCGAATTCTCGGCGATCCTTGGTGGCGGCATCGCCCCCATCATCTGCTCCGCCCTTCTGGCATGGTTCACGAACTCCTACTGGCCCATCGCCGTCTACATGATGATCATCGTGGGCATCTCGCTGTTCCAGGCGGTCAAGGCCCCGGAGACCCGCGACCGCGACCTCACGCTGGAGGAAAACGCCAGCTAGGAGGCTTCCGCCGCAGGCGCAAGCAGGACAAGGTTGCCGACGACGCCCCCGCCCTCTGAACAGGGCGTGGGCGCGTCCGGCTTCCAGCAGGGGAGGCTGACCACGTCCAGCACGTCCGGTCCGCCCTGGCGGGTGGCCTCCACGCTGCTGTACTCGCCGGGCACCGCCACAAGCCATTCCGCAGCGTTGACGACAGCGGCCGGCCGCGGCGGAGGGGCAAGTGGGCGATAGGGCCGAAGGTCCCCGCCAGGATCCGGCGCGCGGGCCGTCGATTTTGTCTGCGCCGGTGCCTTAATTACCGAACGTTCATGAGAAAATAGCCGTTATGCCCAGTACAGCAGCTCCCAGCAAGCGCGGCCGCCCCGGTTACGACCAGCAGTCCGTGCTGCTCATCGCCGTCGACGTCTTCAACCGGCACGGCTACGATGCAACGTCCATGGGCATTCTGGCCGAGAACCTGGGCATCTCAAAATCCGCGATCTACCACCACGTTCCGTCCAAGGGCGACCTCCTGAAACTCGCGTTGGACCATGCCCTCGGCGGGCTGGAGTCAATCCTGGAACAGCCTGAGGCGCAGAGCGGCCCGGCAGACGCGCGGCTGGAATTTGTGCTGCGGCAGACTGTGGCCGTCCTGGTGGAGCGGCTGCCCTTTGTCACGCTGCTCCTGCGGCTTCGGGGCAACACGGAGATTGAGCGGGATGCTTTGGAGCGCCGCCGCACCTTCGACCACAAGGTGGCCGGACTGATCTCGGCGGCCCGCGACGACGGCTCGCTCCGCCAGGACATCGATCCCCGCACGGTAACGCGCCTGCTGTTCGGCACCATCAATTCCATCGTGGAATGGTACAAACCGGGCGGCGCCCTCTCCCCTGAAAAACTGGCCGACGACGTCATCACCATCGCGTTCGACGGGCTCCATGTGAAGCCCTGAAGGTTTCGCCCGGACAGTAGCGGTGCCTGTCACCCAGGGCTACCGTTGAAG
>NZ_QAIQ01000123.1 GCF_003061105.1 Arthrobacter sp. HMWF013 | reverse complement strand
AAAACACAGGTCCGTGCGAAGTCGCAAGACGATGTATACGGACTGACTCCTGCCCGGTGCTGGAAGGTTAAGAGGACCGGTTAGCCTCACGGCGAAGCTGAGAATTCAAGCCCCAGTAAACGGCGGTGGTAACTATAACCATCCTAAGGTAGCGAAATTCCTTGTCGGGTAAGTTCCGACCTGCACGAATGGAGTAACGACTTCCCCGCTGTCTCAACCATAAACTCGGCGAAATTGCAGTACGAGTAAAGATGCTCGTTACGCGCAGCAGGACGGAAAGACCCCGAGACCTTTACTATAGTTTGGTATTGGTGTTCGGAGTGGCTTGTGTAGGATAGGTGGGAGACGTTGAAGCCCGGACGCCAGTTCGGGTGGAGTCATCGTTGAAATACCACTCTGGTCACTTTGGACATCTAACTTCGGCCCGTAATCCGGGTCAGGGACAGTGCCTGATGGGTAGTTTAACTGGGGCGGTTGCCTCCTAAAAAGTAACGGAGGCGCCCAAAGGTTCCCTCAGCCTGGTTGGCAATCAGGTGTCGAGTGTAAGTGCACAAGGGAGCTTGACTGTGAGAGAGACATCTCGAGCAGGGACGAAAGTCGGGACTAGTGATCCGGCGGTACATTGTGGAATGGCCGTCGCTCAACGGATAAAAGGTACCTCGGGGATAACAGGCTGATCTTGCCCAAGAGTCCATATCGACGGCATGGTTTGGCACCTCGATGTCGGCTCGTCGCATCCTGGGGCTGGAGTAGGTCCCAAGGGTTGGGCTGTTCGCCCATTAAAGCGGTACGCGAGCTGGGTTTAGAACGTCGTGAGACAGTTCGGTCCCTATCCGCTGCGCGCGCAGGAAATTTGAGAAGGGCTGTCCTTAGTACGAGAGGACCGGGACGGACGAACCTCTGGTGTGTCAGTTGTACTGCCAAGTGCACCGCTGATTAGCTACGTTCGGATGGGATAACCGCTGAAAGCATCTAAGCGGGAAGCTCGCTTCGAGATGAGATTTCCATACACCTTGTGTGTGAGAGGCCCCCAGCCAGACCACTGGGTTGATAGGCCGGATGTGGAAGCGAGGACTAACGACTCGTGAAGCTGACCGGTACTAATAGGCCGATAACTTACACCACACACCACCCCGCAAACGGATTCAAAAGCGTTTGCACCACGGGGTCGGTAAAAAGATAAAT
>NZ_QAIQ01000122.1 GCF_003061105.1 Arthrobacter sp. HMWF013 | reverse complement strand
ATGAGGTTGGCCATGGGGGAGTCCTCGCCGGTGAAGACCAGGCTCTCTTTAACGAACTCCACCCGCACACCTTTGCGCGTGAGGTTTTGGACCAGAGCGCGCAGGTCATCGAGGTTACGGGCCAGCCGGTCCATGCTGTGCACCACCACGGTGTCCCCGTCCCGGGCAAACCGCAGCAACTCCGTAAGCTCTGGCCTCGCGGTGTCCCTGCCGGAGGCCTTGTCCGTGAAGACCCGGTCCAGAACCTGGCCTTCGAGCTGGCGTTTCTCGTTCTGATCCAGGGTGCTCACGCGCACGTACCCGATCCGCTGTCCGGCCACTGATCGCCTCCAACCTTGAACCCGTCAGGTTGAGTTCTAGGCTTCTCTCAGAAAGAAGTCAAGACCAGCCGCGAATTTGTCAGATTGGGGTGTGCCTCAGATCGGCAGAGCAGTGCCTACTATGGCGGCCCCTGACGAAGCTGTTTTCAGGTTCACCATCCGTGATACTGCCACGATGCATAGATGGCGCCGAGTATGGCAACGGTCCCAGAAATTCCTACAGACCACCCTTCGATGGTGCTTCGCCTCTTATTACCCGGGCAACTGCAGTCAGTTCTGTGAATGCTGGTTTTGACTAGTGCAGCGCTGACTTCTTTCAAGGCTTCCCCCTATTCACAGTGCTCATGATCGCGGCGTCAGCCCCACTGCGGGCTTATGGCCCATGCAAGGCGGCCAGGCTCATGTGCCTGTAATTAAGAATGTTTTGGCCAAACACGGCGGAGGCTATGAACGCCAGCCGCTACGGCCAGGGCCTGCAGCGCCGAGTCTTAACAGTCATATCGGCCGTGAACGATATAAACAGAGGCAGGGGTTCCAGACGGATCCATGATGACGAACAGCGTTACCAGAACAGAGATGAATAACTGCCCACCAATCCATTTAACAGGGTTCCCCGGGTTTTCCTGTCCGTCCTTCCTGCGACAGCCGTCGCAGTTCTTGGACGACAGTCTCTATGGCTTCCTCGCGAGTCCTTAGTTTGTTCCTGGATGCGGGCCTGTGACTGCGTGCCTGGGTAGCGGTCCTCCTAGTTCTTGGAAGGTGCTGCCGGGTGAGTTCGTCTTCTCCCCCTGATGAGATCGGGTCGTAAAAGATAACCTCTGCGCCCTGCAGGCCGGCAACTACGCTTGATGGGAGACTCGGCAGATCATTTGGCGCGTCCGTCGAAGGCTGGGGGACAGAGCTCGGATGCATCATGCCCAGGACCACCGCAGTGCTTCCCTCTGGGTGGTGCTGTGCGGGCCCAAGGGTGGGAATGGGGTAGGTGCACTCCTGGCCAGCGTGCTGGCCTCTCTGTCTGGTGAGGGGTGCCATTCGTTCCTTCCTAGGCCCCTCATATTGATCTTCTTGTTGCCGGTTCCTGCACCAGAAATCAAGCCGGCGGCTGCCCCGGTGCCTCTGTTTGCGAATGGGCTCCTGCAACTTCTTCTTCAGCTTCCAGGCGATAACCTTTAGGCAACCAAACGCGGGTGCCCTCATCGGCGTAGACCGCTATGCGTCCGCGGCCTCCGTCAAGCCAAACCCAGAAAACGGAGCCGTCCTTGGTTCGGGCGTCAACTTCCCCTGTAAGGATCGGCTCGCCTTCGCGCTGGACCATGACATAGTGACCTTCTTCCAGCTGCCCCCACTCCCGGGCTGGAAGCTTGCTGCCCTTGGCATAGGAAACGGGGGAGAGGAGATTACGGATCTCCAGGTGCGTCATCACTGTGGTTACCAGCCGCGTTGGGCGAGCCGGTGGGGCTGGGGGATCTCGTCGACGTTGATGCCCACCATCGCTTCGCCCAGGCCGCGGGAGGCCTTGGCGATGACATCAGGGTCATCGAAGAAGGTGGTGGCCTTCACGACGGCGGCGGCGCGCTGGGCCGGGTTGCCGGACTTGAAGATGCCCGAACCCACGAACACGCCGTCCGCGCCGAGCTGCATCATCATGGCAGCGTCAGCCGGGGTGGCAATGCCGCCGGCGGTAAACAGCACCACCGGAAGCTTGCCGGCAGCGGCGACTTCCTTGACCAGTTCATACGGGGCCTGCAGTTCCTTGGCCGCGACGTAGAGCTCGTCCTCGGGCAGGGCGGCGAGCTTGGCGATCTCGGAACGGATCTGGCGCATGTGCCCGGTGGCGTTGGAGACGTCGCCGGTGCCGGCCTCGCCCTTGGAGCGGATCATCGCCGCGCCCTCGTTAATGCGGCGCAGCGCCTCACCCAGGTTGGTGGCACCGCAGACGAACGGAACCTTGAAGTTCCACTTGTCGATGTGGTTGACGTAGTCGGCCGGGGTCAGGACCTCGGACTCGTCAATGTAGTCCACGCCCAGGGACTGCAGGACCTGGGCCTCGACGAAGTGGCCGATGCGGGCCTTGGCCATCACGGGGATGGACACGGCGTCGATGATCTGGTCGATCATGTCCGGATCGGACATGCGGGACACGCCGCCCTGGGCACGGATATCGGCCGGAACGCGTTCCAGGGCCATCACAGCAACAGCACCGGCATCTTCGGCGATGCGGGCCTGCTCGACGTTGACGACGTCCATGATAACGCCGCCCTTGAGCATCTCAGCCATGCCCCGCTTAACACGGCTGCTGCCCGTTTCATTGATGGGTGTAGCGGTCATCTAGGAGGTCCTTTGGAATCAGGGCAGTTTTGGAACTGGCCAAACGGGGGTTGCCGCATTTGGCGGCACAGTGCGTGGTTCGACCTTTGTTGTCGCTTCGCAAAGCAGAATCGTGTGCGCAGGAAAACAGTATGACGTCATTCAGGGTAGCTCATAACCATTGCTTCTGAATAGGTTCGACCCTAAAGTTATCTCTGCCATAAGGGCCCGCGAGGCACGCGTAGCAACAGACTTACTTACTCATGTGGCGTGACTCTGTTAGCAGTTCTTAACCATTGCTACCTTGATGTCATACCCCTCCATGAAAGGAAATGGCATGTCGATCACGGTGAATGAACTGACCAAAGCCGAGGACTTGAAGATCCTCCCGGCCTGGACTGCCCTCAAAGCAGCTGTCATTGAATTGCAGAAGGTTCAGGTACAAGACGGTTCGGTTCCTGACGCCGCCCATCACGACGGAGCGCGGTCCAGCGTCAACACGATCGTTGCTTCTATCCATGAGCTGCGACAGCACCTGCCCCACGACAGCGAGTACCTGGAACTGCTGGTGAGGGACTTTGGTCGTTGGGAGTCCGAGGGTTTCGGTGTCCCGGACTTCCTGGACTCATTGGTAGCCTTCCACCCTGAGCACGCTCGTATCGATGGCCTGCCCCATCTGGTGGTTTTCCCCATGTACACGCAGAACGGCAGCACCAGCCGTTTGGTTGAGGCCGTGCTCCTTGAAGTTATTTGGCCTGATTTCGTCTCGGATCTTGAAGCGGGTCGTTACTCGAACAAGCTGTTCGTGCCGATCAGCTTCGTGGACTTCACGCCCGGCTATGACACCAACTCCGCTGTCCTGTTCCCTGAGAGCGTTGCGGTCAGGACCACCCCGACCTTCACCTGGGGCGGCATATTCGCGGACCGGGAAGCGGCGCGCTTCCGCCGGGTCCTGAAAGCCGCTGCCGACATCACGGGCCTTGAGCTGCCGGCGGACGCCGCAGAACTGCTTGAGGACCAGCACCTGACGGAGAAAACCTTCGTGATGTGGGACCTGATCCACGACCGGACCCACATGCGCGGGGACCTGCCGTTTGACCCATTCATGATCAAGCAGCGGATGCCCTTCTTCCTGTACTCCCTCGAGGAACTCCGCTGTGACCTGACCGCATTCCGTGAATCCGTCATCATCGAAAAGGACGAGAACGCCTCCGAAGATGCGCGCAAGCACGCCAAGTTGGTCCAGTACGCCGTCATCTTCGACCGGATCTTCCGTTTCGCCATTACCGGGAACCGGGTCCGCAACTATGACGCAGTGGGTGGCCAGCTGCTCTTCGCCTGGATGCACCAGCACCGCGTCCTGCACTGGACCGACGGCAAGCTCAGCATCGACTGGAAGGACGTCGCCGGCGTCGTCGTCGAACTGGGAATCCGTATCGAGGAACTCTACTGGCGTTCCATCGACCGCCCCAAGACCGCACACTGGCTCGCCGCCTATGAGCTCGTCTCTGAAACCCTCACCCCAAACCCCTCATCGGTATGGGCCAAGGGCCCCGAGGCCCTGCCTTTGGACGGGCCACCCAAGGGCCTGACCGATCAGGTTCACGATGACGAATTCCCCCTGTCCATGTTCTACGAAGCCCTCGAGAAGAAGATGCGGCCTGTCATCGAATCCACCGCCGGCATCACGGGCACCAGCCCAGTGAACACTGAGAGCAAGGTCGACGCGTGAGCGGGGCCCTTGCGGGGCGTAACATTGTCGTCGCTGGCTCAACCAGCGCAGCCGGCGCTGCAGTGGTCCGCACCCTCTCGGCGGCCGGCGCATCCATAGCCGCTGTAGACATTCTTGAGGACCGTGTCCACGAGCTGGCCGGAAAGCACGACAGCGTCACAGGCTATGTCTGTAATCTCGCCGACCAGCAATCCGTTCAGGAGCTGGCAAGATCAGTACGGGCTGACCTTGGCCCCGTGGATGGTATCATCCACCTCGTGGGCGGCTGGCGAGGTGGCGGCGGCATCGCAGGGCAGACGGATGAAGACTGGGACTTCCTGAACACCAGTGTCCTCACGACGCTTCGAAACACCTCCCGGGCCTTTTATGATGACCTGGCAGCCTCGGACGTCGGGCGTTTGGTCATCGTTTCAGCCGAGTCGGCTTCAAAGCCGACTGCTGATGGGGCTGCCTATGCAGCAGTGAAATCTGCCTCCGAAGCATGGACTCTTGCCGTCGCCGATGGATTCCGGCAGGGGCAGGTAGGCGCCGACACTTCGCTCAGCACTCAACGTTCGGCAGCGCTTGTCCTCGTGGTCAAGGCCTTGGTGGACGACCGGATGCGGGCAGCCCAGCCCGAGCGAAAGTTCCCCGGCTTCACGGACGTTTCTGTTCTTGCCGAGGCGGTGGAGAGGATTTTTGATTTGGAGGCAGGGGAAATCAACGGTCAGCGGCTATCTCTTACTTCTGGCCGGTTGGTCGGTGCGCCGGTATGAGCCTCAGTTTTATATCCAGCCCAGGCTCCTTAGCAGTGGCAGGACGCCTCCACGATCCGGGATACCGGGGCTTCGCCTCTGATAATTACGCTGGCGCCCATGCCGAAATAATCGCGGCGGTTGAGGCGGCTAACGAAGGCCATGTCACAGCATACGGCGAGGACGCCTATACAGGGCGTCTTCAGCAAGTCGTGCAGGGCCATTTCGGCGCGGGGGCAACCGCATACCCGGTGTTTAACGGCACGGGTGCTAATGTCCTTGCCCTTCAGGCGCTGCTCCCGCGCTGGGGCGCTGTCGTTTGCGCCTCAACCGCGCACATCAATACCGACGAGAATGGTGCCCCGGAGCGGATCGCAGGCATAAAGCTTCTTCCGGTCCCGACTGCCGACGGCAAACTCACGCCGGAGCTGATTGACGCCGAGGCATGGGGATGGGGTGATGAGCACCGGGCGCAGCCACTGGTTGTATCGATTACCCAGACGACGGAGCTTGGCACCTGCTACAGCCCTGAAGAGATTCAACGGATTGCTGAGCACGTCCATGCCCGGGGAATGAAACTTCACATGGACGGGGCGCGGCTGGCGAATGCGGCAGCCCACCTCAGGCTGCCCTTGCGCTCATTCACCACAGATGTGGGTGTTGATGTCCTGTCCTTCGGGGGGACCAAGAACGGGCTGCTGTTCGGCGAGGCGGTGGTTTGGCTGGATTCACAAACTGACCCCGGCATGAACTACCTGCGAAAGATGAATATGCAATTGGCCTCCAAGATGCGGTTCGTCTCGGCCCAGCTGATTGCCTTGCTGTCAGGTGACTTGTGGCTACGTTCAGCCAGCCACGCCAATGACATGGCCCAACGCTTACGCGCCGGAGTTTCAGCTGTGGACGAGGTCAGGATCACGCAGGCCACAGAGTCGAACGGGGTCTTTGCCATCCTGCCACCCGGGGTGGCAGAAAAAGTCCGTGAGTCTTTTCGTTTTTATGACTGGGACCAGGCACGCGGTGAAGTTCGCTGGATGTGCTCATGGGACACTACCGAAAACGACGTGGAATCCCTTCTCGCGGCCGTTAAGGCGGCCGTAGCCTCAACTCCCACGTCAAAGCCGGGCCGGGAGGATGCAGCCGGCAACTAGCAGAACGAGTTCGCTGGCTGCGAGACCCTGAACTGCGACGGCGCGCTCCTCCGCGCGCCGTCGCAGCGTCCGTTCCAAGGTTTTGAGGAGATGGCACTCACGCAGCTCGACGCCCTCAACGTCATGGTTCATTCCATTCATGAACTCACTTTGACGCGGCTCTTTGTACGATGATGTACTGAGTCGGACGGTGTTGAGCAGAACCACCGAACTCCACGTCACCCCTTGGCAGCATGCTGGATATTCGCATTCTCCTATCAGCCATCCTGGGGACTGTGGCTCCTGGCACCAGCGCCCTGCATGCCCCCTTCCAACGAGCTCTTTCGGAGCATTTCAAGGATCTTTCAATGACAACTGTCACAAGCAGCCAACAACATCAGCTCCCAACACAGGGCACACTGCGTAGGTCAATCACATTCCGGGACCTGGTCGTGTACGGACTGCTGTTCATCACTCCAACAGGTATCGCCGGAATCTTCGGCACCTTGTACGCCAGCAGCAATGGCGCTCTCGCCCTCGTTTACATCATTGCAGCCGCCGCGGTCTCTCTCACGGCAATCTCCTACGCACAGATGTCCAGGGCGGTCCCGACTGCAGGGTCTGTATTTGCCTATGCAAACGCCGGGATCGGACCACGCTCCGGATTTATCGGCGGCTGGATGATGCTCTTGGATTACGTTTTTATTCCATCTATCGCGTACCTGTTTGCCGGCCTTGCCCTCCACTCGGCCGTCCCGTCAGTACCTGCTTGGCTCTTCACTGCCGTGGCAGTCATACTGACCACGCTCTGCAACCTGCAGGGCGTCAAGTTCGCCGCCTGGGTTGGTCGAGTTGTGCTCTACATCGAGTTCGCTCTTCTTGGTCTCGTCATGATCTTCGGCGTGGTCGTCCTTATCAACCGAGGCCCCGCTCAATCCTTGATTATGCCTCTTGCAGGGGATGGCCAGCTCACCCTGGTCGTGCTGGCCGCAGCAGCATCCATTGCAGTCTTTTCCTTCCTCGGTTTCGACGGCATTGCTTCCTTCGCCGAGGAAAACTCTGGGGATCCTCGCCTTGTTGGCAAGGCCACCATCACCTGCCTGATCCTCGCAGGCCTGCTGTTGGTCGCAGTCTCTTACGTTATGGCCCTTTTGGCCCCCTTCTCGCCCGCAGAGGTGGCCGCTAACCCTGACCTGCAGGGCACGGCTTTCTATGACACAATCCGCACTTCAGTCGCCCCATGGCTGGCTACCGTGTTCGCCATCGTCAAGGCACTCGGGTCAGCCTTCTGTGCGATGGTGGGGCAGGCTGCAGCCAGCCGCCTCTTGTTCGCGATGGCCAGAGAACACACCCTGCCACCATTCCTGGCAAAGGTTGGCCGACGTAGTGGCACCCCCATTGTGTCAGTTGCGATCCTGGGCGGGCTGTCCCTCGTCATCGCAGTAACGGCCTCGCTGCAGGGTGACGGGCTGGAGATCTTGTCGACCACGATCAATGTGGGTGCCCTCGTGGGATTCGTTCTGGTCAACATTGCCGTCATCGGTTACTTCGCAGTCCAGCGCAAATCCGGGCGCCTCATCACGCATATTCTGGTTCCTGCCCTGGGCGCCCTGATCGCCGTTGTTCTTCTGGTCTCAACTGGAGAGACCGCAAAGATTGTCGGTGGCGCGTGGCTCCTCATCGGCTTGATCATCCTGCTCGTCCGCAAGGCCCTGAACAAGCCAGTTCCGCACCTCGCTGAAACCGCCGCGCAGGGCACGGACAAGGAATCGGTGTAATCCGCCTCTGATAAAGCGGGAACACCGGATATCAGTGACCTAGGCTCATAGGCTCATGGAGGCCGTTCTGGTGTGATGGCGGAACGATCCGGGATCGCAGCAGAACGGCCTCCCATATAGCCAGCCCCTGAAGTACAATGTCATTCATATGTGGTGCAACACACCAGAACTGAATGATGTCAATTAGGGAAGGTTTACACGGATGGAAGCGAGCCTTCTCAATGGGCGTGTCCCTGTGTTCGAGAACATCCGGCGTCGGCTATCCGACATGACAACTGCGGAACGAAAGATCGCACGGGTCCTCCTCGGGGGACCCGCCACGATTGGTCTTGAAACATCTACCAAGCTTGCGCGCCAGGCTGGGGTCAGCGGTCCGACGGTGATCCGCTTTGTTAACCATCTGGGCTTCGCCACCTATATGGGCTTTCAGGAGGCAGTGAGGGACGAAGTCATCGCCCGCGTTACGACGCCAGTCGAGCTCTTCCCGAAGGCCTCGGGCGCCTCAGGCGCCGCCGATGTACAGGACTTGTCTGACGCCCTTACTACCGCACTGTCTGAAACTCTAAACCGCCTCTCAAGTGAAGACATCGACGCTGCCGCAGAACTGCTGGTGGATCCCAAGCAGAAAGTGCTGATCTTTGGCGGTTGGTTCAGTTCATCCTTAGCACAGCACTTTTGTGCCATGCTGCAGGAACTGCGTGCTGGGGTGGAGTTTGTAGACGATTCTGCCAGTCGGCGAGTGGCAGCGCTGTGCGATGCGGACAGACGCACCACGGCGGTGGCTTTCGATTTTCGCCGTTATGAGGCCCGGACCGAAAAGCTGGGAAGAGCAGTGGTCGAGCATGGCGGGAAGCTGATTCTTTTCACCGACCAATGGCTATCTCCCTTGGCGGACGCGGCCAGTGCAGTCCTGCCGGCGTCGGTGGGGACTGCCAGGCCCTTTGAGTCGTATGTGTCCACCATGGCCGTAGTAGAAGCCTTAACCGCACGGGTGCTCGACTACACCTCTGCCACTTCTCGCAGTCGGTTCGAGCGCTACGGATCCCTTGTTGACACCATGGTTCCTCATCCTGGCTTCGGCCGAGGGCTGGGTTTGGTGACGGAAAGCGCCTTCGCGCCTACTGGGCGGAACGAAGTGACTCCCCGCCACAAATAGGGTAGGAGGGCACTGAAATCAGCAAATCCCTGCCAGCCCACCAACATGTTCTATGCATCCGCGCAGAAGATGGTTCGGGGTGCGCCGTGCTTGGCTGCGCGCCCAAGTCAAATCGGTGGCGGCAGCACGTCGAAGCACACGCCGTGTGTAGCTGACCTTCAGCGCCCGCAATAGCGGATCCGTACCCGCTGGCCGGTCCCTGCGGGCCCAGACAGCAAGGGCGCCTCAGCATGAGGAACCGGCTACACCCCGAGGTCACGGTACGAATACTTCATAGCAGTCCAGTCCTCCATCCCGACAAGGTTTGCCTTCCGCGGAAAGACTGGAGGACTACGTCGAGCCCTCCGGCTCCCCCGCACGCCTCGAAAGGTTCAGCAAGGGGTGAGTTCCCCTTTGGACACTCGAGAAGGAGTAAACGCCAACCTTGCCGATGCCAAGGCAAAGGCCCTAGCGTCAGTTTTCATCCCACAATTCATGGCTGAAGGTCCCGCTCGCGACCATTCGTGCAGGCCCACGCAGGAAGACGTGTTCATCCTGGCTGCCATCAGCTTCGACCTTCGGGCAAAAGGAGACTTGAACTGGTCCGCCAGGCATGGTGACAGTCCAAGCATTGACGTCATGCAGCTCTTCGGAGTGCCGGACGGCGGCTGCGACGGCGCAGGCGCCCGTACCACATGCTTGCGTCTCACCCACGGAACGTTCAAAAACCCTCATTACAACTGATGCTTCAGTACCCTGCTCCGACATTCGTGCCAGGGTAGCGAACTCCACGTTTGTACCGGCGGGAGGCCGGGGTTCAACAGCGGGCTCGGTCGTCAAGTCGAGTTCCTGGATGGAAGTCGACGCAGGGAGGACAACCACGGAGTGTGGATTTCCCATGTCGATGGAAATTGCCGGGTTAGAAGGTTGTCCCTTAAGCGCTACAGCCGCATCTGTACCCGTGGCAGCGATCTGCTCGGGAAACGACAGGCGCCATGGTCCCATGTCCACCTCATAGCTGTTCTGCCCGCGTCGCTGAACCCATTTGACCCCCGCGCGCGTCCCAACGGCCGTTGTTGCCCCGGTCGGCAGTTCAATGAGCCCTACGGAAACGAGGAAATGGACGAAGGCCCGTACCCCGTTGCCACACATCTCAGCGATGCTCCCGTCAGCATTCCTGTAGTCCATAAACCACTGAGCTTCAGGCATGTTCGCCAGTAACGGCCGCCCTTCAGGGATGTTTTCAGACCGGACTGCGCGGATGAGACCGTCGGCACCTACGCCCTGGTGCCTATTGCAGACGAGAGCTGTAGAAGGCCCATCAATGTGGAGTACGCCTTCCGGATCTGGGATAAGGACGAAATCGTTTCCGGTTCCATGGCCCTTCCAAAACGGAACCCCATCTGAAAGGAGCCGCTTCCCCTGGAGCAATTGGGAGAAGCGAAGCTCGTTGCGGTGGGGGTCACTGTCCTGAGGAGGCTTGATGCTCGGTGACTGTGGGTTCGCGTCTAATGCGGTGGAAGAGTGCGTCATCGGGTTTGGCCTTTCAGGGGAAACAAAAAGGGAAGGGGAGCTCGCGTTGGGCCTCAGCCCCAGACGTCCCTGCGGAACAGGTCGTCTTCTGTTTCACCCCGGACTATGAGGCGGGCGTGGCCGCGGGTGACGGCGACGACCGGCGGCCGAGGTGTGTAGTTGTAGTTACTGGACAACACCCAGCAATAGGCCCCGGTTCCGGGCACCGCGAGAAGATCCGCCCGCGCAAGATCTGCAGGAAGGTATGCATCCCGGACCACGATGTCACCGCTTTCGCAGTGACTTCCGACCACCCGGGTCAGCGCCGGTTCGGCGCTGGATGAACGCGAGGCGAGGGTGGCGGAGTAGTCAGCACCATACAAAACAGGACGCGGGTTATCGCTCATCCCTCCATCCACGGAAACGTAGCGACGAGGGAATGTACCGGATCCATGCTCCACGTAGTTGGTCTTGAGCGTCCCCACCTCGTAAAGGGTAAAGGTTGAGCTCCCGACGATGGCACGGCCCGGTTCGATGGAGATCCGGGGAACGTCGATGCCGAGTTGAATGCAGGAATCCGCAACTACACGGGCCATGGCCGCGGCAACATCTTTAGGGTCCTGCGGATCATCCACTTCGGTGTAGGCGATACCGTACCCGCCACCAAGGTCCAGTTCCTTCAGGGACACCCCATGAACCTTGCGCATCTCCGCGATGAAGGCCAGAAGCCGCTGGGCGGCAAGGGCGAAGCCATCCGGGGAGAAGATCTGAGACCCGATGTGGCTGTGAACGCCAAGGAGTTCGACCCCCGCGTCCTGAAGGGCAAAAGCCACGGCTGTTGCGGCGGCAGATTCCCGTCCTTGAACAGAAGCCAGGGACAGTCCAAATTTCTGGTCCTCGTGGGCCGTGGCAATGAACTCGTGGGTCTCGGCATGAACGCCAGGAGTGAGCCGTAACAGTACCGGTGCCCTGATGCCGCGCTCCCGCGCGAGCTCACCGAGGCGCTTTAGCTCCTGAAGGCTGTCAACAACGATCCTGCCAACACCCATGTCCAGCGCGCGCACCAACTCGGCATCCGACTTATTGTTTCCATGAAGGCCCAACTTGGAACCTTCGATTCCCGCCCGCGCTGCGAGGGCCAATTCGCCGCCCGAGCAGGTGTCCAAGCGCAAACCTTCCTCGATAGCCCATTTGGCCACTTCGATGCAGAGAAATGACTTCCCCGCATAGTAGACATCAACACCTCCACAGAGCGGCGCGAATGCATCATTGAAGGCTGTCAGGAAGGCCCGTGCGCGTGCCCGGAAGTCATCTTCGGACACGATGTAGGCGGGAGTACCAAATTCCCTAGCTAGCTCCGCGACCCCGATGCCGCTGACGGCAAGTTCTCCCGCTGCCGACCGCGTAACTCCACTCGCCCAAATCTTGGCGGGCAGATGATTCACGTCAGAAGGGACGGACAGCCACAATGGTGCCAGGGGAGAACCTGCCCGCGTCAGCGCTTCTTCAATCGTCAAAGTTATGCCTCGTTCTTGTCGCTAGCGTCCATCGGAATCTGGGAGGTTAGCGTGTTCCTAGTCCGGTGCCGGCCTTGAAAAGGGGGGACAGGACCTGCTCCAACGCTGACGGCGTAATTCCGTTTCATTCCCAAGCGGGGAGAACACTCCCCACCCATCAAAGTATAACGTCATTCAAGCTGTGCATTCAATGTAAAAACTGAATGAGAATGATCAAGGATGCCTGCGTAAGATTAGGTTCGAAAACGAGGCGCCAAGAGCCGCAGAGGCGCGACGCACGGAAGGAATGATGGCTACCTATGGCAGCCTGATTTCCGGTCGTGGGACCTGCCCAGAATCATTGCGCTAGCGGAGGTGGCCTTTCTCTGTGGAGACCGGCTCACTGCCGTGTGGACAGCAACTAGCCGAACCACAATCAGACCGAGGCGCTGGAACGTCCATGCGGTTCACCGCGTGCCTGATTAGGACTGAGATTGGGGAGCATTCGCTCCTGGCCCCGGTGAAATTCCTAGGCCCCGATCGCCTTATCCGCGATCTCGCGGTGATGCTCCCAGTGGGGGACCAGGGTGTCCACGAAGGACGCGTAGCGTTCGAATCTGGCTCGTGATGAGTCCGCCGTCATCTCGACCACTCTTGCAGTCAAAGCCTCCACTAACGCCAGGCTGGACACATAGGACTCAAAAGGCCTTGGGGTCCCGACCACCGCTGGCAGAACGGCACTGGCAACGTCCGACAAGGGGGATAGCCACTGGTCCGTAAATAGAACGAGTTTCCCGCCCTGCTGGACCAGGGCTCGGCCCAGCTTTTCGGTGTCGGCCTCGTAGCGGCGGAAGTCGAAGGCCACTACGGTGGTGCGTTTGTCTGCATCACACAATGCGGCCACACGCCGGGAAGGCGCGTCGTCGACGAACTCCACCCCCGGGCGTAACTCCCGGAGCATTGCGGCCAGATGCCGGGCCAGAGAAGAAGTGAACCACCCGCCATAGACGAGGATTTTTCGTCGTGGGTCTGCCAGTAGATCCGCGGCGGCCTTAATGTCATTTTCGGACAGCCGGCTCATCGTCTCTGATATAGCAGCACATAGAATATCCGAGAGGTCACTCAAAGGGTTGTCTGCAAGGCTGTGGCTCTCGGGGTATTGCTCGACAGGAGACGTCACCCGCGCCACAACCTCTGTCTTCACCGCATCCTGGAATTCTGCATACGTCGCGAACCCCAGATGGTTCACAAAGCGGATTACTGTGGGTCCGCTCACCTGAGCGTGACCGGCGAGCTTCGTCGAAGATTCGAGGCCTAACGTGGCTGCACCGCCTAGGAGGGCCCGAGCGACCTTGCGCTCTGCAGAGGTCATCTCAGACAGTCGACGCCGAATGTTTTCAAACACCGGCACTTCCTTCATCGCCTGCTGATCTGACATGCTCGTCTCCTAAATGTCTTCATTCACGCAGGAGCTTTATCGCCAGCGCTGAATGACGACGCGTCTGACCAAATCATACAACCCATAAGAAAAACCCTTGCGCAGCCTGCCACTTTTGGCCAGGCCGCGGTGGCAGGCTGCGAGGAGGATTCCAGCGGCCGTACCCGGATCGCGCCTTAGCGCGAGAGTGGAGTGGACAAACGGTAACTAGAAAGTATCGCTCTGACACTTCCACAATCAAGAAAACGGAGGCCGCGGTAAACTCTTCCCACCGTGCCGGCGCCTTGCCTCGGCCTCGACGCCGGCACGGTGCTCCTAGTGGTGGTGAGCGGGAATCGCCTCAAATATGGATTCCTCAGTCGGGAATGCATCGGCCTCGAATCGGTCCGGGCGGTACGCCGAGGAGTCAATCCAGTCGCTGGAGCCGTTAATCACCATTTCCGCAAGTAGGCGTCCAAGCCCCGGTCCGTGGGTTACTCCAGCCTCGTTGTCGCCGGCGAGTACATGCAGTCCTTCAACTCCAGGCACGGGCCCCGCTACAAAATGCCGGTCCGGGGTCATGCAAGGCATCCCTTGCAGCCACCAAGCAACGGAGGTGTCGTGGCTCGGGACGAGTTTTCGCAGCTCAGGAGTGAGGGCGACCTTCAGCCGCTCCAACAACTCTTCACGGCGAGGCTGACCCGGATCCCCGACGGAGCCGCCCAGGGAAAATAGCGGGGCGTAACCATCGCCGTTGCCGTATGTCAGTCCGCCACGGTGCTCGCGCAACCACAGCCCGGAAAGTTCCGGAACCAAAACGGTGGGCATTTCGTTGCTGACTCCTGAGGGTAGCGAGATAGCGCGGGTTGCCACGAGCGTCATCAGTGGAATATTGAACCCGACGTCAGCGAGTAGCTGGTTAGTCCAGGCACCTGCCGCCAAGACAACATGGCCAGCCTCCAGTTCTCCGGCGTCGGTGACAACGCCGGTGACCCTGCCATCAGTGACGAGGAGGCGATTGACCCGGCTCTCGGTGCGGATTTCGCCGCCTCTAGCTACGATCTCGTCGGCCAATGCACGGTTGGCCCGACCGGCACTCATTTGAAGGCCAGCGGGGTGCAGTATTCCTCCGACTACTGCTTCGGCCGCAATCACGCCATCGGTCAGAGCGCTGACCTCGTGTGGGTCCAACGTGCGAGCGTCCTTCGGGGCGCGCGGATGCTGAGCGATGGGTGCTATCCACTCCTCCCAGCCTTGATCGGAAGTTGCCACAAAGAGAGTGCCACGATGCCGATAGTCGATTGGGTAGTCCGCGGCAAGGCGCCCATAGAACTCGATGCCGTAGTGCTCCATTGCCAGGTCCGTCTCGGTGAAATGCTTGTTGAATCCCGCTGCCCAAAGGGCAACGAATCCCCCTCCAGCGCTGCTGGTTCCTGAAGCGGGGGATCCTGCGTCTAAGACAACTACATTTTTGATGCCTTGTTCGAGCAAGTGATACGCCACGGACGTGCCAGTGATGCCTGCGCCGACGACAATTACATCTGCCCGTTCTTTTCTTTCCAACATGATTCTCCTTCGCGATGGTGTACGTGCCGCGACTGCAGCGCTCGAAATCTTTCGGTCGTCGTGGTGGCGACTGATGGAGCACCGATGTCGGAGTACATACGAAGTTTGCTCATCCCCTAGATCTTCCGCTCCGGCTCGGCATCAACCGATCCGCGATCAAAATATAAGGAGGCGGAGCACCCAGATAGCTTGGCCGTTGTGCCCCGAGTTAACATTGTCTGGGAAGTGGGTATTGGAAGCTATGACAAGAATTATCGAGAAAATATCTGTTATTGATCTCAAAGTGATTGGATCGATCGCAACCGCCCCCGCTACCGCCTATGAGCGGCCAAACACAGAGCAGCGGTGGGAAATTGCCTGGATCCGAAATGGTCATGCAGCTGTTACGAGCAACGGTGATACACATTCCTTGCCTCCGAATGCTGTCATAGTGACGAAGCCAGGCCTGCAGGCGGCCTACTCGTGGGACTCCCGCAACATAACCAGAGTCGGCTATGTACTTTTCACCTCTGAGTCGCTCATCGAACACGACTGGCCCCTAGTTCGCCATCTGGCAGCCGATGATGTGGTCCTTGCATTGTTGAATCATTTGCTGTGGCTCGACGCAACCAGGACGCCCGGTTGGCGCGACCAGGCGCGGGATGCGTTGGGCTACGCCCTGACCGCTTATCTTTCCGGCGCCTCTGGCACTAGCAGCCTCAGCGATCGGCCCCTGCCGCCTCCGATTGAGAGGTCAATGGCGCTGGTCCGTGTCCGATGGGCTCAAGGCGGACCGCTGCGGACCCCGTCACTCGATGAACTCGCGGGGGCGGCAGCAGTTACCCGTGAACACCTGTGTCGTGTTTACACGAAGGAAATCGGCTACGGCCCCATTGAGGCGCTTCGCCTACTGCGCCTAAGATATTCCGCCGCTTTACTTGAACGCACCGATCTGAGCGTGGGGAAGATATCGGCCCTGGGTGGCTTCACCAGCCAGTTCCACTTCTCTCGCGTTTTCAAAGATACTTTCGGCATTTCCCCCAGTCGATACAGGAACAGCGACCTACCCCGCGCACCGCTCCCAGATCAGGTCCAACGTCTCGGCATGTACGTGTAGTTGCACTTTCACTGTCAGAGGCCACCCTTAGAGCCACATTGAGGGGAGGCCGTGCTGCCCTTCGCGCACCTTTACGCCGGCCAGAGCACCACGAACGGGACATCTGACATGGCTCTCCTGGGTACAAACCCTGATGAATGATTTCATTCTGAGCCCCCCCTTGACCGCATACCCTGAAGAATGTTGTACTGGCTCGAGAACGATATCGACCCACACCCAAAAGAGCAGCTCAAGGCATGTGGGCATGGAGGGCCGGTTCACAACGTGGAGTCCGACCCGATGAAAGGACCATCATGGTACTGACCGTGGAACAGGGAGCGGACAAGGTAACCCAGTGCGCCACAATCCAGAAGGGCGAAAGGGTCCTGGTGCTTTGTGATGAGTTCGGAGACCCCGCGTTGTCGGCCGCGGTAGCCGCCTCCGCCCGTCGGCGTGGCGCCGACGTGAAGGAACTAACGGTGGCGCAAACGGTTCTTTCGCCGGTTGCAGACGCGAGTGAATTCCCGCCCGGGGCAGTCGACGCCGATGTCCTGATTGGGGCGACGAGTCTGAGCATTTGGCACAGCGCCCTGGGGCGCGCAGCGGCAGCAGCGGGAGGTCGGGTGCTGGCAATGACGGGATGTGACGTCGGGACCCTGATTGCTGGAGGCATAGAAGCTGATTTTGATGCTGCTGGGGGCCCTTGTGTGGCCCTCACGACCCTCTTGACGGACGCCCGGCGAATCCGTGTTACGACCGTTGCAGGCACTGACCTGACCGCTAGCCTCGTGGGGCGGGTGGGCGGCAATTGCACTGGGAAAGTAGAGAAACCCGGCGATCGGGACGCGTGTCCGGACATGGAAGCCTTCATTGCCCCCCTGGAGGAAAGCGTGAACGGCCGGATCGTCATAGACGGAAGCACAACTTCCTTTGGCCTGGTAGACGAGCCGCTGGAGATATTCGTCGAGAACGGAAGGCTTAAGGAAATTCGAGGAGGCGAGCAGGCAAGGTCGATGACCGAGCTGCTGGCCAAGCACGGAGATTCCGCCCATGTCTTTGCCGAGTTTGGGTTCGGGATGAATCCGAGTGCCAGGGTCATAGGAAACATCGTCGAAGATGAAGCAACCCTTGGAACCGGTCACGTGGCGTTCGGCAACAATGACAGCTTTGGTGGTGCCAACTCGTCAACCATTCACCAAGACATGGTCTATTGGCGCCCCACAATAGAGCTCGACGGAACAACCGTGATGCAGGACGGGAAACTGCTCCTCTGACCTCAACCGAACGGGTGGGTCAGAAGGCACCGGGCCCCTCACGGTGAGCCCCCGAGGCGGCTTGAGGCTACTACTCATACCCAGTCCGCACTGAACCCCGAAGGGCAGAGGCGAGAGTCGGAAGTCTTCAGCTCCATAGCGGCGCGGGAATTCCCCGCACTTTCCAGGCGTGCGGATCTGGCCTGGTCCCAGATGGCAGTCAGTCTTCGCCGCCAACAAGTGCCTTTGCTGTCAGCAGGTGCAGCGAGGCAGAAATTCAAATGCACACTTTGAACTGGAGAAGTTATGGCAACCACTCTTGACACCGTCGTAATCGGCGGCGGTGCGATGGGCTCAGCGACCGCATGGGCCCTGTCACGCCAGGGGCGTCAAGTAACACTCCTGGAACAGTTCGGTCCAGGACACAAGATCGGAGCGTCACACGGCACCACCCGCAACTTGAACCTCGGCTACAGTCGCCCGGAGTACGTGGCCATGCTGGGGGAAACCCTGAAATTGTGGGCTGAGCTGGAGCAAGAAAGCGGCGATAAGATCCTGGACCGGACAGGGATGGCCAATCATGGCCCGGATCCGCGTTTTCCCGATATCGCCGCAGCCCTATCCCAGGCAGGCATCAGGGCCAAATTCCTCAGTCCCGACGAGGCCAAGGAGCGGTGGCGCGGCATTCGGTTCGATGAGAAGGTTCTCTACATGCCCGACGGCGGCCAGCTCAACCCGGAAAAGGCATTGCCGGCATTTCAGCGTCTGGCCATCGCCAACGGCTCGGAGGTCCGGCACCACACCAAGGTTGTTGACCTGCAAATAAATGAAGGCAGCGTACGTCTCACCCTCGAGTCCCCATCTGGGTCGGAAGTGGTAACGGCAAATCAGGCAGTCGTTACTGCCGGCGCTTGGACTGAGAAGGTTCTGGGTGGGGCACTTGCTCGAACAGGAGCACGGCTTCCTGAGCTTCGAGTCACGCAGGAGCAGCCCGCACACTTCCGCGTGGTTGATGAGGGAGCGACTTGGCCAGGATTTAATCACCATCGCGGCTTCGGCGACGAGTACAAATACTGGTACACGCCCATCTATGGCATGCAAACGCCAGGGGAAGGAATCAAGGCCGGCTGGCACGGCGTGGGACCAGTGGTGGACCCAGACCGCCGGTCCTTCCTTCCCGAACCAGTCCAGCTCGCTGCGCTACAGGAGTATGCGCGGAATTGGCTACCCGGAGTCGACGCCGATTCCTTGGAAGCTGTTAGCTGCACATATACCAGCACGCGTACCGAAGACTACATTCTGGATCGGGTCGGCCCTGTGATTATTGGTGCCGGCTTCTCCGGGACTGGATTCAAGTTCGTTCCCGTCATCGGCCGAATCCTTGCCGACCTCGCCACCGGAAAGCAAGCCGCACCCGAGGTCTTCCGTCTGGCAAGGTTGACTGTTTGATATCTAAGCTGCCGGCGGTCCCTCTTGGTTTTACGACCCCTCGTGGTTCGTGGGAATGTCTATTAATTCAAACCCCAGACAGGACCACGACCAATACCTGAACCTCCAGGGACGGCCTGACGCGGCCACCAGGTTCTTCACCGTGCCCGACAATCGTGGCATTTCCGCACCCGTCATCCGACGGCGATCGCAGGTCCTTGTTGAGAGCCAGCCGGCTGCCCGGTTCGGAGTCGCAAACGGATGAAGTAATGCCGTTTCCAGCTGAACCGGCACATTCCCGCTGTCTGTGGGCGGAAGTCCTCCGCGAGCAGCGGTCCCGCTCAATGCGTTTCTTCTGGAATGCGATTCGGGCTCCTCGCCGACTCCAGCATGAGCTGTGGATGACCGCCATTGTGGACCTTGACCCAGGCAGGTCCTGGAGATGGCGGGCGGGCGAGTCCACAATGGATATCGGGCACTCTTCGCCCGACCATGTGTTGGGGACTGGGGCGTGCAGGTCGCCCGAGCGACTTGTCGGCAGCGTTCCAGAAGGGCCCGGTCGTGGCGGCCGTGAGGGGGCCCTCATGACCGGTCCCGCCGGGTGAACTACTCGTTCAACCCTAAATCTGCCCGCGCGCACTGGTTATTTGATAGGCAGGATCGCCACAAGCAGGCCGAGCTGCGTTGTCATCAAAGCCTCCGCTGAGTGAATCGTGTAATACATGAGGCCGATATTGACGAGCAAAATGAATGATGTTGTACTTGTCGTTATAGCCCGGTGCCACCCAGGGGCCGGAAACAAGTCAAGCGGTTTCAGGAGTCAACATGGACAAATTTTCACGTCGAGAACTGCTGGTCGGCGGCTCACGTTTGGGTCTCCTAGCCGGCGCTACCCTTGCGGTTCCGGGCTTCCTGACAGCCTGTGGCGGTCAGTCCAGCACATCCTCCACCGGAGGTAAGCTGGCAGAGCTGCAGGCCAAGAAGAGCGTTCGCATCGGAGTCGCGAACGAAAATCCTTACGGGTTCGTCAACTCCAACGGGGAGGTCAAAGGTTTCATCGTCGAAACCCTGGCAGCCGTGCTTGCACCCCTCGGAATAACAACACTGGATCCCGTCGTCGTGCCCTTTGATGCACTGATTCCCGGTGCGGCATCCGGTCGATTCGACCTCATTGCAGGTGGCACTTACATCCGTCCGGAACGCTGCCAGGCCGTCTCCTTCACTAACCCGGTCTACCGCTCCGGAGGCGCCTTCCTGAAGCGGGCAGGTGAGGACGTTCCTGTCCACAGCCTGCTTGACGTGGCAGCCAATCCTTCAGTACGGATTGGAACGCAAACCGGGACCAGCCAAGTGGCCGAAATCGAGGACGCAAAGATCCCTTCAGGGCAAGTGGTCAAGTTCGGGGCAGACAACGAATCCGTAGCTGCCCTTAAAGCCGGCCGTGTGGATGTCATCTACTACCCCAGCCTTCAGGCCGCAACTCTCGTATCCACTAACCAGGGCGCCATCGAACGCGTTACGCCCTACACTCAGATCATGAAGGACGGCAAGCCCGTCTTCAACTACGGGGCACTGGCGGCACGACTAGACGACACGGACATCATCGATGCCCTGAACAACGGGCTGAAGACCATCCGTGAGGACGGCACGCTGAAGAAGATCTTCGCCACCTACGGACTCACTGAAGATGAAATCCCCGAAGCATCCGTTACAGCTGCAGACCTTTGCAAATGATCGCCCATGAACTTCCTTCCACCCCTGATTCAGGGCCTCTATAACTCGCTTCTGGTAACCCTCGGAGCAAGTGCGGTCGCCCTCGCGCTCTCCTTCGTTGCCGGTTTGGCGTTGATCACACCATGGCGTGTGCTCCGGGTACCCGCCCGCATCTATGTCGAAATCTTCCGTGGCACATCCGCACTGGTCCAGATTTTCTACTTCTTCTACGTCCTTCCTTTGATCGGCATCGAACTCACCCCCATGACGGCGGGAATCATGGCCTTGGGCATGTGCTTTTCCGCCTACGGGGCCGAGGTCGTCAGGTCATCCATCCAGGCAGTAGACAAAGGCCAATGGGAAGCGTCCCACGCCCTCTCATTCAGTTGGGGCATGGCAGTCCGCCGAGTCATCATTCCTCAGGCACTGCGGCGCATGCTGCCGCCGTTCGGAAATTTGCTCGTAGAACTCCTGAAGGCAACCTCCCTCGTGTCCCTTATTGGAATCACGGAACTCGCTTTCACCGGCAGCTCCCTGGTTCGCTCGACCGGAGAAAACGTGCTTGTTTATTTGCTGGTGATGGCCGTCTACTTCGCTGCCGCATACCCACTGAGCCTGCTGGTCCGGCATTTCGAGCGACGAATGACAAAGGCGTGGTGAACTGATGAAATTCAACCTCGAATTTGCCCTCTCCATCCTGCCCGAGTTGCTGCAGGGAGCAATCCTCACCCTTGCCGCGACGTTGGGGGGCATGGCCCTGGCACTGGTCGGTGGCTTAATCCTCAGCGTCCTCCAACAGGCTCGCTTGTGGCCCGTGCGTTTCCTCGCCAACGGATACATCGCAGTGGTTCGCAGTACACCATTGCTCATACAACTGTTCTTCCTGTTCTATATCTTGCCCGAATTCGGCGTAACGGCCCCGGCTTTCTGGACGGGCGTCCTGGGGCTCGGGCTCCACTACAGCGCCTACACCGCAGAGGTTTACAGGGCCGGTCTGGAAAACGTACCCCGCGGTCAGTGGGAAGCCGCCACCGCGCTCCACTTGTCCATTAGGGATACCTGGACCAAAGTCGTCATGCCTCAGGCGATCCCTCCAATGGTGCCGATGCTCGGAAACTACCTGATAGCAATGTTCAAAGACACTCCCATTCTGGCCACCATTACTGTTATCGAACTTTTCGGTGCCGCAAACCAGGTAGCGGGTATTACGTACCGGTATTTCGAGCCCTACACGCTGGTTGGACTGATTTTCCTCGCGTTGAGCATCCCCTCCGTCCTTCTTATCAACCGTGCTGATCGTCGCTTCAGCCTCGTTAGGTGATTTCCATGAACAACAACAGCCCTAATCCGACTCCGGCGGCCATATTCCGGGACGTTCAGAAGTCTTTTGGTGAGAACAAGGTCCTCAAGGGTCTCGACCTCACGATTGCGGACGGTGAGAAGGTTGCCATCATCGGCCCCAGCGGGTCAGGAAAAACCACTGTGCTGCGGCTGCTCATGGGGCTGGAGAAACTGTCAGGCGGCCATATAGAAGTATTCGGTAAGGACTACGTTGCCGGAGCCAAGGCGAGCCGTGACGTAGCAGATCGCATCGGAATGGTCTTCCAGCATTTCAACCTGTTTCCACACATGACGGTCCTCCGCAACATCACAGAGGCTCCAGTACGTGTCAGAGGCGTCAAACCAGCAGAAGCAAAAAAACGGGCAATGAACCTGCTGGACCAAGTAGGCCTGTCGGAGAAAGCGGACTTCTATCCGAGGCAACTATCCGGTGGTCAACAGCAACGAGTTGCAATCGCTCGAGCCTTGGCCATGCAGCCAGACATCATGCTCTTCGACGAGCCCACCTCAGCACTCGACCCAGAACTCGTGGGCGACGTTTTGAAAGTCATGCGCGATCTGGCCGAATCGTCAAACATGACGATGCTGTTCGTGACTCACGAAATGACCTTCGCGCGCCACGTAGCGGACCGTGTCATCTTCATGGATCAAGGCATTGTTGTGGAATCCGGACACCCGGACGAGCTTTTCCAAGCGCCACACGAGCAACGGACGCGGAATTTCCTCCGCTCAGTCCTGGACCCCATGGGCTGGGCAGAGGGGCCCAAGGACGCTGTCCTCCCCGTCGCCCCCGTCGATGCGATTGGGCCATCGATTGCACCATTCATTCAGGACGCCGTCAACGAAAGGAACAGAGCGGCTAACTGAAGGTGTCAGTGGCCCCACCGTAAATCTTTTGTTCTGCTCCTGGGTACGAGCTACGACACATCGCGGTGGTAGCCGACGACCAGCTGCTCCACCCTCTTGCTTGAGCTTGCAGTGACTTGCACACGCCCTGTCCGCGGCCGAACCGTGCCCATTCAATATGAACAGGTGCTCCAGAAAGCGTGACGGCTGGACTATCACGCTGCTGCACTGCACAGCCCCTCCCATGCAGCAATGCGACGATATCTCGCGCGGCCCGTGCCCGATGGAAACGAGCGGCGAGCCAATTGAATCAAACATCCACCATCCCTGGCCTCAATCCTCAGTCACACAAGATGGAGCTTATGCTGGGATGCGGACGCCGCCGAGCCGAATCCGCTCTCTACGTACGACGTGGACGTTCGCCCGGCCAAAACGTTCTCGCAACGGCTGCGATAACGTGATAGCCAACCAATCGATAACGAGGAGCCACTGATGGGACGAGTCGCGGGACGATCTCCCGAGCAGACTCGGAGAATATTGCTGGACGCCGCTTGGCGCACAATTCGCGTGCGCGGGATGTCGGCAAGCCTAGACGATGTCGCTGCGGAGGCCGGCGTCACTAAAGGGGGACTCATCTACCACTACTCGACCCGAGAGAAGCTCCTGCTCTCCCTTGTCGAGGACTCACTCGAGAATTTTCGCTCCATCGTTTTGGAGCTTATCGACCCAGAAGACAAGCAAATCGGTCGGCTTGCACGGAGCTACATTCGAGCTTGTTTTGTGGACCGCCACGATCAGACATCAGCTCACGATCGTACGGTCGTTATCGCTCAACTGATGAGCATCCCAACTATCGAGGCTGCTGCCCGACACGATGCCGCACGATGGGCCACCGACTTAGGCGAGGACGGTCTTCCCTCCGAGCTACTGCAGGTTGTCACCTCGGCCGCCGATGGTGCAAGTGCAGCCCCCATGTGGGGCGCTATCCGAGACGAAGAGAGCCGTGGCCGGCTGAGGGACCTACTCATCAGCCTGACCTACCGACCGCATCTTTGATTGCAGACGCGGAACCTGAATTATGGACGTACTACGCCTGCCCTGCGCATTTGCAGACTACACGGAAGAACGGGATTTTCGGTTCCCGGTTTCTGCTCCTACCCAAATGGAACCTGGGGCCGGTTGAGGGGCCTGCGACCGCCGAAAAATACATGGGTACCCGTTTGACCCATGTCCGTCCGCTCACAGGCAGCCCTATTGAATGCCCGCGACAAATTAGGAATACGTAGCACGGACCCGATCGGTGGTCGGAAGCGACTGGCAGCCAAGACGAAGACCGTCGGCCAGTTCATCCTCCTCCAAAACATCGTTCCGGATCATCGCTACCTCGCCCTCAAGCACTCGGACGGCACACGCGCCGCACTCGCCCTCCCGGCAGGAGTACGGAGCCTTCACACCTTTGCTCTCCAGGAATTGGAGCAACGTGCACTCGGGGGTCCAATCGGGGAAGTTGTGCACTTCACCGTTGAGTTCAATTTCGAGTTCGGCCAGCGGCCGCCGCAGGTCCGTCTCACTGCCCTCGCTAAGCCCATCTCCAGCCGCGACGCCCGTCTCCGGGCTTTCGGGGGTAGCTGCGAATGGGTTTCCGCGGAGAGATACGAACTTTTCTTGGCGGAAGCGGTCCCTGGGAAAACCAAGATCCTCAAGCGCCGCCACGGTCACTTTCATGAATTCTTCCGGTCCGCAAACGAAAGTGTCGGAAGCGAAGTACTGGCCCGCGAAAGCGGCTAGTTTCTCTTGGGTGGGACGCCCTTGAACTGCCGTAAGCCAATGCAGGACTTGCAAGCGGTCGGGGTATTGAGCGATCAAATTTTCCCACTCATCGGCGAAGATAATCGACCGCTCGTCACGGTTAACGCAGAAGACGACGACTTGAGCCGTTCCAGCGGCAAGGGCGTGACGTGCGATGGACATAATCGGAGTCACCCCGCTGCCCGCCGCGAACAGAAGTAGATCAACCTCCAGTGAGGCCGGGGTGAATATGCCGTTGGGTGGGAGCACCTGCAAGGTGTGCCCCGGGCGAAGTCGGTCGCAGATCCAGTTGGAGGCGTACCCCTGTTCGGTGCGCTTCACGGTAAACGTCAGCCGGGTATCGTCGAGTGGACTACCAGAGAGTGAGTAGCAGCGCGCCACAATCCCCTCAGATTCGCCCGGCACGGCCACGGTCAGGAACTGGCCCGGCCGGAACGAAAACGTCTGGCGCACCTCCAACGGAACCTCAAGCACGACGGAGCAGACGTCTGTTGTCTCGCGGATGACGTCCAGAACCTTGAGCTGATATGACTCAACTGCCATTTATGGCTCCGACCGTGCGGGAACCGCTCAATGCTTCGTCGCACAGCCGGCTGACGAGTCGGTGAGCGTAGCTGGAAACTCGGCTGCCCGACGGCCTCTTAAGCAATTTGATCTCCTTCAGATGCTGATGCGAGGTGAAGCTGGGCGCGGTGTGGACGGCTTCAGCGGATGGAAGTGGGGTTTAATCAACGACGCCTGCCCAGAGCTTAGGAAGGGGCATCCATCATCAGAAGATACTGAGATAGTGCCGATTTGATGGCTGGCTCCTTTGCGGCACTGAGGGGTCCAGGTGTCCAGTGTCGGGACTTCACACCGCGGAACGCTTCGGTGAGGAGCGCAATGTCTTGTTCGTTTGTCACTTTCCACATTGAAGTCAGGTCGTCCACGTTGTAATCGGTGCCTTCAACGGCGTCTTCATGGACGAACCAGCGTGTAACCCACTGCACGTGACCAGGCTCCACAGGACGAATGCTGTGGATTACGGCATGGTCTACGTGAAAGAAGGCGCGGGTAAAAAACGGCTGGATCCCGAAACCAGCACCGAACGCATCAGGGATTTCAGCGCCATTTTCCAGCGTCCCGAGCAGTGGGCGGGACATAACTTCGCCATTAGGCGACAACGTTTTCATTCCGGTCTTGAGCGGAAGTCCGCCGCCATAAACCTCCACGGCCGGCCGGATGGAGCTTTCGACAGTCGCGTCAAGGTCCATGGGCTCACAGAGCTCGGGATGGTTCCCCGTGCAGTGGTAACACTCCAGGAAGTTCTCAATGAGCGACTTCCAGTTCGCATCGACTTCATACGTGAGCTCGTACGCCTTCTTCATGCGAGCGGGCTCAAGCGGAAGGACATCGCGCGCAATGTCGTCCAGTACCGGCGAAATCGGTTCCTTGGGTTCTTTTGACAGGCAAACAAAGATCATCCCCTGCCAGACGTCAACTTGGACAGGGAAAAGGCCGAACTCGCTGTACTCGATCGGGCCGCCGACGCTTACATCATCGATAGTGGGCGCCTTGAGCAAACGACCATCAAGCCCGAAGCTCCAGTTGTGATACGGGCACACGAACCGCCGCGCATTTCCACTTGCGTTGCTGCACACAGAATGTCCTCGGTGGCGACAAGCCGTAAGCATGGCGTTTACTGCCAAATTCTGGTCCCGGGTGATCATCACACTTTCACCGACCAGCTGTACGGTCACGTAGTCGCCCTTACGGGGAATCTCCGACTCGTGTGCGACATAGTGCCACTGCTGCGTGAAGATCTGATCGATTTCACGGTCAAAGATCTCCTGGGAGAGGTAGTACTCCCGAGGCAGGGTAGTGAAATATTCTTCGTGCTCTATGACGCTGGTCACTGTGTCAGTCTCCCTTGCTTCAAAATTTTCGTTACTACACTGCTCGATTCACCCGGCAGCTGCGTGAAACTAACCATCGCATACAGTTTCCAGACCAGTCAACGGTTTTCTGTACGAAGTCCTTCGCAGGATGCTATTGCCAGCAATCCTGAATGGCTTCATACTGGTTTGAGACGTGGTTCCGGTCACAACCCGGGTCGGTCCATGAAGCAGCTTTTAGCAATTGCAAGGATCCGCACCAAGGCGTCGCACGATCAGGAGCCGAGCTCCGATGCATCGGGCACCTTGTCACTTGCCCTTCCCCGCAGACAACAGATCAGGACGTATTCGATGACTGCTAATGAGAACTCTGGCCGTAACCAGGAGAAAAATGGGCCATGGTCCAACCCCTACTTGACTAGACGGACTTGGCTGGCCGGCGCTGGCGGGCTCCTTGTGGCGACCTCCATAGCAGCATGTTCCGGTGGTGCTCCCTCCCCATCCGGTTTGTCTACAGGCGGTAAACCCGTGCGGGGCGGGAACTTCCGGCTTGGGGTCACCGGCGGAGGATCCAAGGACATCATGGACGGTCAAAACGCAATAACCTTGCCCGACATCTCGCGCAGGTTGACTGCCTGGGAGACCCTTCTAAACCGCGACGACAACTACCAGATACAAAACGATGGGCTGGCAGAGCGAGTCGATTCAGATTCTCCCACGCAGTACACAATCCACCTGCGGCAAGGTGTCCAGTTCCACGACGGCAAGGAGATGACAGCTGAAGACGTCATCTATTCGCTCCAGCGCGTGGGCGACAAGTCGAACGCACTCAATGCATATGTCATGACAGCTTCCATGGACATTGCCAACATCCAGCAGCTGGACAAGTACACCGTTCGATTGCCGCTCAAGACGCCTGATTCAGCTCTTCTTGAAAAGCTTGCCAATGTTGCCTTCTCTATCGTCCCCACGGGGTACAAGCCCTTTTCGGGAGACCCTTCGACTCAAATCGGGACTGGGCCCTACAAGCTCAAGAGTTTCACGCCCGGTCAGCAAAGCGTGCATGAGCGTAACCCGAATTATTGGCGGGGTGACGGATCGCCCTGGTTCGACCAGGTGACAATAAGCAACTTCGCTGATTCCACGGCCCAGGTGAATGCTCTGCTGGGCGGCCAGATCGATGCGATGACCGATGTTCCGCAGGCCCAGATTGCATCTTTGGAGTCTCGGGGCAGCCGGATTGTGTCTTCACAGAACGGATTCTGGCTTGGCCTATGTATGAATATTGACGTAGCGCCGTTCGATGATGAACGTGTTCGCCAGGCTTTCCGTTTGATTGTCGATCGGCAGGCCATGCTGGATCAGGTGGCTTCCGGCCGCGGAAAGATCGGCAACGATCTCTATTCGCTTAACGACCCTGCCTACAACGCTGATCTGCCACAGCGACAGCGTGACATTTCCCAGGCGAAAGCGCTACTTAAGGCAGCGGGGCATGAGTCACTGACCGTCGACCTTAATACAACCAACGGCGCAGCCGGTCAGGTGTCAATAGCCACGGTGTTCGCACAGCAGGCCAAGGAAGCCGGGGTGACGGTCAACGTCAAGAACCTTCCCGGTTCAACGTTTTACGGTGAGGATTTCCTTAAGTACCCGTTCTCGGTGGACTTCTGGACGCCGTTCCCCTACATGCTGCAGGTCCCTCTGAGCTCGCTACGAGATGGGCTGTACAACGAGACTCATTGGCCGCCGCGGGAAGGTGCCGGTTCGAATTTCGCTGACCTTTACAGTCAGGCACTCGCGGAGACAAATACCGAAAAGCGGATCGAAATCGAGGGTCAGATGCAGAAGGCGGAATATGAGCAGGGCGGCTACATCATCCCCTTCTTCCCCGACAAGATCGACGGACACGCCGCGAACGTGCAGGGCTTCTCGCCTAGCAAGCTGGAGTACAACCTCGGCAACTTCGGGCACGGATTCCGAAACATCTGGTTTGCCTAAGTCGATGAGAGTCATGAAAAGGCTGCGCGGGGGAGGCATCCCTGGCTTCGTTCTACGCCGGGCCCTGCTCGGAATGCTGGTCCTGTTTCTGGTCTCGGTCATTGTCTTCGCCGCGACCCAAGCACTAGGCGATCCTGCCCGGGCGATACTGGGCCGCGAAGCGACTCCGGATCGGCTGGAGGTACTGCGAAAACAGCTGAACCTCGATCAGCCTGTGCTCACCCAGTATCTGTCTTGGTTTAGTGGAATATTCCACGGGACGTTTGGAACGTCGCTGGCCTCGCAGTTACCCGTGGGTGACATGCTCGGTCCGCGCCTCGTCAACTCCGCGCTCCTAGTGGTGTGCGCGGCAGTCATCTCGATCCCGTTGTCCATCATTATCGGCTCGTATGCCGCCCTGCGCCGGGAGCGGAAATTTGACAAAGTGAGCTCTAACGCGATGCTGGTGCTGACGGCGTTGCCGGAGTTTGTCGTAGCCGTCCTGCTGGTGATTCTGTTTTCCACCACCGTCCTGCACCTGCTCCCTGCAATCAGTCCTGTTCCTCCGGGCCATTGGCCCTGGGAGTACCCGGATGGACTGATCCTGCCGGTCGCCACACTTGTCATCGCTGTGGCGCCATACGTTTCACGCATCATGCGTGCCTCGATGATCGAGGTACTGGAAACCGACTACGTCGAGATGGCCCGGCTCAAAGGGCTGCCCGAACGTACAGTTCTGTATAAACACGCGCTACCGAATGCCATCGGCCCAGTCTTCCAGGTGATCGCAATAACTCTTGCCTATCTCGCCGGAGGCATCGTCGTAGTCGAATACGTCTTCGCGTACCCAGGGATCGGCAGTTTGCTTCAGGACGCTGTGGTCAACCACGACATTCCGGTCGTGCAGGCCCTGGCAATGATAATCGCCGCCGTCTACGTCATCCTCAACATGTTTGCTGACATCGGGACGATCATTGTCACCCCTCGACTGAGGACACGTCTGTGAGCACCACGCGCAAACATTTTCTATTCTCTGTATTTCACACCACCGCCGAACAACCACGACGGGACTTCGAATGAGCCAGACCGTAGCAGCACCCCCACTCCCAGAGAGCGCCGACACAAAGGCCCCGTCCGGGCGCTCTTCGACGCTACTGGCTCGATCGTTGCGGCTGTGGCGCTCCCGGATCGGGGTGGCGGCCGTGGCCCTTTTGGTGGCCATCGCAGTTTTCGGTCCGCTACTGGCGCCATCCGCCCCCGACAAGTTCGTCGCGCTCCCGAACTCACTGCCAGGCACCAGCGGCACGGTTTTCGGCACTGACTACCTGGGCCAGGACGTCTGGAGCCGCTTCCTAACCGGCGGGGGCGAAATTCTGGTACTGGCCGTTGTTTCCACTGCCATCGGTCTCGTGCTCGGGGTCGCCATTGGCTTGATATCCGCGTACTCGCGCAACGCTTGGGATGATGTCCTGATGCGGGGCATGGACGTTCTCATGGCGTTCCCTCAGATCATGCTCGTCCTCGTTGCGGTCAGCCTGGTCGGGCCCGAAACCTGGATCATCGTCCTCGCGATCGCTTTGACGACAGCGCCCCGGGTGGCGCGGGTGGCGCGAGGGGCGGCACAGCCGGTTGTAGAGCGTGACTTCATTGGCGCAACCCAGGCAATGGGCATGTCGCGGCTACGGATCCTGTTCGGAGAGTTGTTACCCAACATCCTCGGACCGCTGATGGTTGAGGCAAGTCTCCGATTGACTTACTCCATCGGCATTATTGCGACACTGGCCTTCCTCGGACTATCCGGGAATCCTAACAGCCCGAACTGGGGGACGATGATACAGCAGAACCAGACAGCGTTGGCCACTCAACCTTGGGGCGCTCTGCTACCGATCATTGCGATCGCCCTGCTCACAGTAGGCAGCGGCCTCATAGGTGATGGAATCGCCCGTGCCGCCGCAGGAATCGATCGGGAGCGTGCTGCATGAGCATCGACCAACAAGCCGCAGTCACAAAGACCGGAGCGGCCGTAACTGTCCGCGGACTTCAAATAGCGACGACGTCGGGAGTCCCAGTCGTCACCGACCTGTCGTTCGAAATTGCCGCGGGCGAGGTGCTCGGAGTTGTGGGCGAGTCCGGCTCAGGGAAAACTACGGTGGGGCTATCCCTGCTCGGACACGCGCGTCGCGGGCTCAAGATCGTTAGCGGCAGCGTTTTGCTTGGTGACCAGGACGTCCTTGAGATGGATGACGTTGCACTTCGTCGCCTTCGCGGATCGCTGGTCTCGTACGTGCCCCAGGATCCGGCTTCGTCCCTGAACCCTGCACTGCGGATTGGCGTACAACTGCGTGAGGCACTGAAAGCGCACGGTTCCACCAGTGATGCTGAAAATACGGCGCGCATTGCCGAAATGATGCGCGAAGTTGCCCTCCCCGACGACCCGGAGTACCTACGCCGCTACCCCCACCAGCTCTCAGGCGGGCAGCAGCAGCGCATCGGACTCGCAATGGCCTTTGCCAACCGCCCGCGACTAATTGTCCTCGACGAGCCGACCACCGGGCTCGATGTCACCACCCAAGCCACTGTTCTGGCAACGGTGCGCGATCTGGCCGCCGCTTATGGCTCAGCCGCACTCTACGTGAGCCATGACCTCGCGGTAGTTGCCGCCGTAGCGAGCCGGGTCGCAGTGATGTATGCCGGTCGGATCGTGGAACTGGGTCCGGCCGACCAGCTTTTCGAGTCTTCGGCCCACCCCTATACCCGGAGACTTGTGGGTGCAATCCCACGGCTGACCGGCAGTCGCGTCCTCGTCGGGATTCCCGGTCACGCCCCATCCCCGGGGTCACGCCCCCCTGGCTGCGCGTTCGCGCCCCGCTGCCAACTTCACTCGCCAGAGTGCGACGAAAAGGTGCCCGAGCCGCTACAGGTCGTGGGCGGTCACACTTCGCGCTGCATCAAGGCACTCGAGGTGGTGAAGTTACAGGCGGTGACGCCGGGAGAAAGGGTGCAAAGCCCTCGTGTCGATTCCTCCGCTCCAGTGCTCAGTCTCAAGAACTTAGTAGCTCACTACGGCGACACCGAGGTGCTCCACTCGATCAATCTGGACTTGGAGCACCATGAATGCCTGGCCATCGTGGGTGAGTCCGGTTCCGGCAAGACCACCACAGCCCGTGCGATTGCCGGTCTCCATCGTGACTGGACCGGCAGCATTCGACTCGGCGATCTCGACCTTGCAACCTCCGCCCATGCCCGGAGCACGGACGTCCGACGCCAGATCCAGTACGTATTCCAAAATCCGTACGGTTCGCTGAACCCGCGCAAGTCCGTGGGGGAGACCGTCGGCCAACCGCTGCAGGTCTTCGGCATCGCTTCTGGCCGCGAAGCGGACCATCGGGTCGCGGAAATGTTGGAGCAGGTATCGCTGTCCGCCAGCTACGCCCGTCGATACCCCGACCAACTTTCGGGTGGCGAGCGGCAGCGTGTTGCCATTGCCCGGGCACTGATCTCATCACCGTCGGTGCTCGTATGCGACGAGGTCACCTCAGCCCTCGATGTAAGTGTGCAGGCAGCGATCGTTGAACTTTTGGGCAACCTGCAGCGCGAGCTCGGGCTGTCGATGGTCTTCGTTACCCACAACCTGCCTTTGGTGCGCTCCATTGCGCAAAAGATCGTCGTGCTCGCCAACGGCAGCATCGTCGAGTACGGCGATACCGCCGCCATCCTCGGGAACCCCCAGCAGGAGTACACCCGTCACCTGATCTCCAACACGCCCTCGCTAGAGACCGCAAGGATGGAAGCCGTCGAGCTTGCCTCTGAGTTCGGTCCAAGTCACGCCCTGCACGTCACACGTTCGGCGGGAATCTGAGCGTACGCCGGAGAGGCACTAGCAGAGCGAATTACTCGTTATCAAGCGACCCGCCCAGCATGCTATTCCACGAACGAGGTGCGGTCGCGATAACGCCTAACCCGGTCTTACCGGAAAACGGAAACTGTCAGCAGGATACTGGCGTCACCCAACCCGGTCTGGCGGATCTGACGTGCCTCATGACCTACAGCTGCGTTCATCTTGGCAGGCCGGGACCTGGGGTCCGACCAATCCTAAAGTGTAGTCAGAACCGTCAGAAATCATCGTTACCTATACTTTTTCGTTTCGCGAAGATTGATATCAGCCAGAACGCATCATTCGACCGAGACGGTCCGATGACCAAAGCAGAGGATAAATTTTGAATCAGACAGAAAGTGCGGTGCGTACTGCGTACAGCAGCACAGCTGACATTGTCCGTAATCTGTCTCTCGTCACCGACGAGATCGCGGACACGGCAGCCAAGATCGATGGACAGCAGGTGGCGGATTTGGCCCGCCACCTCTCCCACCCGGGGCGCGTATTCGTGGCCGGGGCAGGCCGAAGCGGGCTGGTCCTGCGTATGGCCGCAATGAGGCTGATGCACCTGGGCTTGGATGTGCATGTGGCCGGCGACACCACCACCCCTGCAATCCGGTCCGGTGACCTGCTCCTGGTAGCCTCCGGATCGGGAACGACCTCGGGAGTGGTCAAGGCTGCGGAAACAGCGGCGACAGCCGGGGCGCGGATTGCCGCGTTCACCGCCAACCCAGGTTCGCCGCTGGCAGGTCTAGCAGACGCAGTGGTAATCATTCCCGCTGCGCAGAAGACCGACCACGGCTCCAGCGTCTCCCGCCAGTACGCCGGATCCCTCTTCGAACAGGTGCTTTTTCTAGCGACGGAAGCAGTCTTCCAGTCGCTGTGGGATAACACGGAAGTGCCTGCGGAAGAGCTCTGGCTCCGGCACGCCAACCTCGAATAACCGAGCCTCAAATTTCCACCAACGGCAATTCCGAATAGAAAAGAAAACAACATCATGAAACTTCAAGTCGCTATTGACCTCCTCACCACCGAAGCCGCTCTCGAACTGGCTGGCCAGGTTTCCGAACACGTTGACATCATCGAACTCGGCACCCCGCTGATCAAGGCCGAAGGACTCTCTGTCGTCACCGCCATCAAGGAAGCTCACCCGGACAAGATCGTTTTCGCGGACCTCAAGACCATGGACGCTGGCGAACTGGAAGCTGACATCGCTTTCAAGGCCGGCGCGGACCTGGTCACCGTGCTCGGCGCTGCCGACGACTCCACCATTGCCGGCGCCGTCAAGGCCGCCAATGCCCACAACAAGGGCATCGTCGTGGACCTGATCGGCGTGACAGACAAGGTTAGCCGCGCCAAAGAAGTCCGCGCATTGGGTGCAAAGTTCGTAGAGATGCACGCCGGCCTGGATGAGCAGGCTAAGCCTGGCTTCGACCTGAACGGACTGCTCCGTGCCGGAGCAGAAGCCCGCGTTCCGTTTTCCGTTGCAGGCGGCGTAAAGCTCGCCACCATCGCAGACGTGCAGAAGGCTGGCGCTGATGTCGCCGTCGCCGGCGGCGCCATCTACGGTGCAGCCGACCCGGCACTGGCAGCCAAACAGCTCCGCGCCGCCATCGTCTAGCACTTCGATAACGGCGGCGTCCCGCACTCTAGAAGCCGCGAAACACCGCCTCCGGCTGCAGGCCCCCTGTTACTTCAGGGGGCCTGCAGCTGCCGTATGGGTCCCTGTGCTGCCGCGGTAGACCGTCACCATGGGCAGCACATGTTTCGGTGGAAGACCTAAAACGATCCTGCTACAGGGATTTGACTTGCTCCCAAGAGGAGGGGTCTTCGTACACGGAAAATCCATCCCTGAGGAAGGAATCTGTTGATAATGCATTGTCAGGCCTCACATATCTTGGAAGTCGTCGTTACAGAACCGCGTCGGCTTTACGAGTTGCTCGACGACGCAGAGGCAACGCTCCGGCAATTGGCGATGCCCTATGGCCAAGCGGGAATTCTTGTCACTCGCCATGATCCCAGCCGCTATACCCTCACGCTCAGCGACACGGTGTCCTACGGCGAAACCCACGAGCAGATACTCTCGTGACCGTCGGTCGACGGCTACACCGCCTTGCGGAAAGTTAGAAGCAACCATGTCAGTCACTTACGCTGATTCAAGGATGAGGTCTGGGCAACAGTCAGGGCGGAATCCGCTTCGGGATCCGCGTGACCGTCGTTTGAACCGGATCTCCGGTCCGTCCTCGCTGGTGCTCTTCGGAGTCACCGGCGACCTTGCCCGCAAGAAGCTCATGCCGGCCGTGTACGACCTGGCCAACCGCGGGCTGCTGCCGCCGAGCTTTGCGCTGGTGGGTTTTGGGCGCCGGGAGTGGACTGATGAGGATTTCGCCGGTCAAGTGAAGGCCTCCGTGCAGGCCTACGCCAGGACACCGTTTGATGAGGCGGTGTGGAACCAGCTGTCCGAGGGCATCCGTTTTGTCCAGGGTGAGTTCGACGACGACGGCGCTTTTGAGCGTCTGGGCGAGACCATCAAGGAACTCGACGATGTCCGCGGCACCCGCGGCAACCACGCGTTCTATTTGTCGATCCCGCCGAAGGCGTTTGAGCAGGTCTGCCGGCAGCTGTCCAAGCACGGCCTGGCGCAGGCCGAGGGCGAGAAGTGGCGGCGGGTGGTGATCGAGAAGCCGTTCGGGCACGACCTTGAGTCGGCCCGGAAGCTGAACGACATTGTGGAGTCGGTGTTCCCCGCGGATGCGGTGTTCCGGATCGACCACTACCTGGGTAAGGAAACGGTCCAGAACATCCTGGCGCTGCGGTTCGCGAACCAGTTGTTCGAGCCGTTGTGGAACGCGAACTACGTGGACCACGTCCAGATCACCATGGCCGAGGACATCGGCACCGGCGGCCGGGCAGGTTATTACGACGGCGTGGGCGCGGCCCGCGATGTGATCCAGAACCACCTGCTCCAGCTGCTGGCGCTGACCGCGATGGAGGAGCCCATCTCCTTCAACGCCGATGACCTGCGCGCGGAAAAGGAAAAGGTCCTCGCCGCCGTCAAACTGCCCGATGACCTGTCCACCCACTCGGCGCGCGGCCAGTTCACTGGCGGGTGGCAGGGCGGCGAGCAGGTTCAGGGCTACCTGGAGGAAGAGGGCATCCCCGCCAACTCCACCACGGAGACGTTCGCAGCGATCCGGGTGGACATCCACACCCGACGCTGGTCCGGGGTGCCGTTCTACCTGCGTGCGGGCAAGCGCCTGGGCCGGCGCGTGACCGAGATCGCGGTGGTGTTCAAGCGCGCACCGAACCTGTTGTTCCGTGACCACGGGGAGGATGACTTCGGCCAGAACGCCGTGGTGATCCGGGTCCAGCCCGATGAGGGCGTGACCATCCGGTTCGGGTCCAAGGTGCCGGGCACGCAGATGGAAGTCCGGGACGTGACCATGGACTTCGGCTACGGCCACTCGTTCACCGAGTCCAGCCCCGAGGCGTATGAGCGTTTGATCCTGGATGTGCTGCTGGGTGAGCCGCCGTTGTTCCCGCGGCATGAGGAAGTGGAGCTGTCCTGGAAGATCCTTGACCCGTTCGAGGACTACTGGGCCACCCTGGACGAACAGCCCGAACCCTACGCCCCCGGCAGCTGGGGGCCGGCCAGTGCCGATGAGCTGCTGGCCCGCGACGGACGAACCTGGAGAAGGCCATGATTGTAGACCTGCCGGACACCACCACCTCCAAGGTGTCCAAAAAGCTCATGGCGCTGCGCGAGCAGGGCGGCGTGATCGCCCTGGGCCGGGTACTCACCCTCGTGGTGGTCACCAAGTCCGGGCTTGAGGAAGAAGCGATCGAGGCGGCGAACGATGCCAGCCGGGAACACCCCTGCCGGATCATCGTCCTCGCCGACGCCGGCGCCGACGCTGCGGACCGTTTGGATGCGCAGATCCGGGTGGGCGGTGACGCCGGCGCGTCCGAGGTCATCGTGCTGCGCGGCTACGGTGAGCTCGCCCACGAATCCGAGTCCCTGGTGGCCGCGCTGCTCCTACCGGACGCGCCGATCGTGGCCTGGTGGCCGCACGGCGCCCCCGAAAACGCCTGCGAAACCTCCATCGGGCGGATCGCCCACCGCCGGATCACCGATTCCGCCAACGAGCCCGACCCGCAGGCGGCACTGGCCCGGATCCACAAAACGTACCGGGCCGGCGACACGGACCTCGCCTGGACCCGCCTGACCAACTGGCGGAGCCAGCTCGCGGCGGCCCTGGATGAAGTGGACGCCTCGCCGGTGACCGCCGTCGCCGTCGAAGGTGCATCGGACTCCCCGTCCACCATCCTCCTCGCGGCCTGGCTTACCCTCGCCCTGGAAGCACCGGTAACCATCGTGGCGGACCCCGCCGGGACCGGCATCCGCCGCGTCCGGCTCACCCGTCCCGGCGGCGACGTCCAGCTCGTCCGCCCGGGACTGTCCGTGGCCGAGCTGACCCAGCCGGGCCAACCCGCCCAGCGGATCTCGCTGCCGCGCCGCAGCCTCCGCGACTGCCTGGCCGAGGAGCTGCGACGCCTGGACCCGGACGAAGTCTTCGGCAGAACGGTTCGTAGTCTTGGAGCGCCCAGAGTGCGAAAAAAGCCGCGCGATGTTCCTTGGCAGCGGGGAGCCGGGGCGAAACTCAGACTTTTTGCAACTGATGTCGTCTAAGGAAACCCCGATACGGCGGTTGGAATAAACTCACCAGCAGCGGCAGAGGGTGGCACTTCCGTCCCGTGTGCAGCCTCTGCGGCGTCTTGCGTCGTGAGGGCATAGATCTTCGCTGTGCCGCCGAGTCGTCACACCCTTACCTAAGTCCGTGGCTGTGTGCCAGGGCGATGGCCTCAGTGCGCGAGCCGACCTCGAGCTTCCTGAACAGGTTCCGGACATGGAACTTGACGGTATTTTCGCTGATGCCCAGCGTCGAGGCGATGGTCCGGTTGCGGTGCCCGGCAACAAGATGCTGGAGCACCTCGAGCTCCCGGGCAGCCAGATCCCAACCGGCGACATCCCTGGCGGGGCGTGACGCTTGCAGGTCGAGAGGGAGGGTGACAAATACATCCGCACCCCAGCCCGGCATAACCTCGATACGCAGTGTTCCGGTGAGCGCCTGAACCCGGCGGTCCAGGCGGGCGATGCTCGGGTCGTCGGCTTTGAGTGCGCCCCGGCCGTCGTCGCGGACGTTGATCAGCAGGTTTTCGCCGTCGCAGTCCCATTGTGTCCTTACCCTACTGACATCCGGTTGTTCCGTTATGGCCAGCACAAGTCCCCGGACGATGGCCCGCGCCGCGTGCGCAACTTCGCCGGGCAGGGCCCTTCCGTTGAGCGGCGGTTCAATAAATTCGATCTCAATGCCGCTGTATCGTGTAAGCGGCCGCAGGTCCTCCCGCAGACGTTCGAAGGCCTTCGCGACAGGCTCCTCGACTAGGTCCGTCGTGCGGTCACTGTGGGTCCGGAGCCCGATCAACGCCTTGGCGGTGAGGTCAGTGACTGTTGAGCGTGCTGCCGCATCGTCAAGGGAGGATGATCGCAAGGCTGCCAGGAGGGTCTCCAGGGTCGTGGAGTGCAGGTCGGTCAGTTCCGCTGTCACACGAAGGCGTTCAGCAGATGCGGCCCGCGATTCGAGGAGGTACGACGGCGGCGCATCTGCCACTTTCTCCCGGATCCGCCGGGCAGTAAGCCGCCACAGATACGTCACCAGGTCCAGCCTGACGTTGTGTCCCGTATCGGCAAGGTGCGGATCCGTGAGGACGAGAAGGGCATTGCTGGAGGCGTGCTTTAGGGCGAGTACCGGGCGGGGGCGGCCCGCGAGCTCGGCTTCCCCAAACCAAGGTGCCTCATCCGAAAGGGTAGCGCGAAGCGTGTCCAGTTCGGCGATGGAGGCCCGGGAAATGATTTCTTCGGCGCCCGCTTTCTTCTGCGGCCGCCCCGTGCAGTCTTCGGTGAAGATGACCAACGCGCTGCTTGGCACGTAGGGGAGCGTGGCATCACGCAGTCTCTCCGCTATCTGGGTCAGGGGGGCATCTGCCAGGGCCGCCACGCTCTGCAAAAGTGGCCACGGCAGGTCGGGCAGGGAAATGGCTGAATCCTTCACGGGTAGGTCGGCAGCTGTGCTCATTCAGCCAGACTACGGGGGCGATGAGCGTTTTGCCAGTCCTAAAGTGTAGTAAGAACCGTCAGAAAACAGTATTACTCCTACCCGTTCGGTTCGGGATCATAGACATAGCCAGAAGCATCCGTGGCCCGCAAAAGGCCGATGACCGAATCGAAGGGCATAAATCGTGAATCCGACCGCAAATGCGACCCATACTTTGTTCAGCACCGCCGATTCAGCTTCACCTCCTGAATCGGCAACATTAAACTGGATGCCAGAGGACCAGCGCGCCGTGGACACAGCCCGGGTTTTGGCCGCGGACGCCGTCGAAAAGGTCGGCAATGGCCACCCCGGCACGGCCATGAGCCTCGCCCCGGCCGCCTATCTTCTTTTCCAGAAGCTGATGCGTCACGATCCCAGCGACCCGGACTGGCTGGGGCGTGACCGCTTCATCCTGTCACCCGGACATTCGTCGCTGACCTTGTACATTCAGTTGTTCCTATCCGGCTACGGTCTGGAGCTGGACGACCTCAAGTCGCTGCGCACCTGGGATTCCCTGACGCCCGGCCACCCTGAGTACAAGCACACCCCCGGTGTGGAGATCACCACCGGTCCGCTGGGCCAGGGCCTGGCCTCCTCGGTGGGCTTCGCTTACTCGCAGCGCCGCATGCGGGGCCTGTTCGACGCCGACGCTGCCGAGGGCGCGTCCCCGTTTGACCACACGATCTGGGTCATCGCCTCCGACGGCGACATCCAGGAAGGCGTGACCTCCGAGGCCTCCTCGCTGGCTGGGCACCAGGAACTGGGCAACCTCGTAGTGGTCTACGACGAGAACCACATCTCCATCGAGGACGACACCGACATCTCATTCACCGAGGATGTCCTGAAGCGCTATGAGGCCTATGGCTGGCACACCCAGCGCGTGGACTGGACCGAGACCGGCGAATACGTCGAAGACGTCCAGGAACTGTACTCGGCCCTGCTCGCAGCGAAGGCTGAGACGTCCAAGCCGTCCATCATCTCGCTGCGCACCATCATCGGGTACCCGGCGCCGAAGAAGCAGAACACCGGCAAGATCCACGGTTCAGCCCTGGGCGCCGACGAGGTGGCGAGCCTGAAGGAGGTTCTGGGCTTCGACCCGGAGAAGTCCTTCGAGGTGGACCAGGAGGTTCTCGCCCACGCCCGTGCCGTCCTGGACCGCGGAGCAGCCACCCGCAGCGAATGGGATTCCTCGTTTGATGCATGGCGGTCGGCGAACCCTGAGGGCGCTGCCCTGTTGGAGCGGATCGAAGCTAAAAAGCTTCCCGCCGGACTCGATGCAGTCCTGCCGGTCTTCGAAGCCGGCAAGGATGTCTCTACCCGCGCCGCGTCAGGCAAGGTCCTGAACGCGCTGGGCCCGGTCATGCCGGAACTCTGGGGCGGCTCGGCTGACCTCGCGGAGTCCAACAACACCACCATCGAAGGCTCGGCGTCCTTCATCCCGGTCTCCCGCTCCACCGATGCCTGGAGGGGCAACCCCTACGGCCGGGTCCTGCACTTCGGCATCCGCGAGCACGCCGCAGCGTCCATCGTGAACGGTATCTCTCTGCACGGACGGACCCGTGCGTTCTCCGGTACGTTTTTGATCTTCAGTGACTACCAGCGCCCGGCCATCCGCCTTTCGGCCCTGATGGGTGTCCCGTCTATCTACGTCTGGTCCCACGACTCCATTGGCTTGGGCGAGGACGGTCCCACCCACCAGCCAGTGGAACAGCTCGCCTCGCTGCGCGCCATCGTGGGCCTGGACGTAGTCCGCCCCGCTGACGCGAATGAGGTGGGCACCGCGTGGAAGACCATGCTGGAAAACCACGAAAACCCGGCAGGTATCGTCCTGACCCGTCAGAACGTGCCCACTTTCGCCCGCGGTACCGGCGCAGCACAGGGTGACACCTTTGCTTCCCCGGCGGGCGTCGCAAAGGGCGGCTATGTGCTGGCCGAAGCAGCCAAGGACGGTGCCACCGTTCCGGCCGACGTGATCCTGATCGCTACCGGCTCCGAGGTCCAGCTGGCCGTCCAGGCCCGCGAAGCGCTCCAGGCCGAAGGCATCGGCGCCCGCGTCGTTTCCATGCCGTGCGTCGAGTGGTTCAACAGGCAGGACGCGGCCTACCGTGAGTCCGTGCTGCCAGCCGCCGTCAGGGCCCGCGTCTCCGTGGAGGCCGGACTGGCCCTGGGCTGGAAGGAATTCGTCGGCGACGCCGGTCGTTCCGTCAGCCTCGAACACTACGGCGCCTCCGCTGACTATAAGCGTCTGTTCCAGGAGTTCGGCATCACCGCCGAGGCTGTTACCGCAGCCGCCAAGGACTCCCTAGCCGCTGCCCGCATCTGACCAATGCCAGCACTGCTGGCCGTACCGCGGGACGGTCTCATGGGGGACGTCCGGCGGTGCGGCCACAAATTGTCACCAGCCCACATATTTTGAAGGAAGAAGCCATGGCCCACGCAACCCTAACCGCCCAGCTATCCAATGCCGGTGTGTCCATCTGGCTCGATGACCTCTCGCGTGAGCGTCTCGACAGCGGCAGCTTGCAGAAGCTCATCGACGAAAAGAACGTGGTGGGTGTGACCACCAACCCGTCCATCTTCCAGGCCGCCATCACCTCCGGCTCGGACTACGACCCTAAGATCGCCCAGCTTGCCGCCCAGGGCGCCGGCGTCGAAGAGACCATCTTCGAAATCACCACGGCCGACGTCGCTGACGCCTGCGACCTGTTCGCACCGATCGCCGCCGCAACCAACGGCGTTGACGGCCGTGTCTCCATCGAAGTTGATCCCCGGCTGGCCTGGGACACGGCCGGCACCATCGTCGAGGCCAAGAACCTCTACAAGAAGGTGGACAAGGACAACGTCCTTATCAAAATTCCCGCAACCCCCGAAGGCCTCGAGGCCATCACGGCAACCTTGGGCGAAGGCATTAGCGTCAATGTGACCCTGATCTTCTCCCTGGACCGCTACCGTGCGGTCATCAACGCCTTCCAGTCCGGACTGGAACTGGCCAGGGAGAACGGCCACGACTTGTCCACGATCCATTCCGTGGCGTCGTTCTTCGTCTCCCGCGTGGACTCCGAGATCGATAAACGCCTCGACGGCCTCGGCATCGATGAAGCCAAGGCACTCAAGGGCAAAGCTGGCGTTGCCAATGCCCGCCTGGCCTACCAGGTCTACGAGGAGCTCTTCTCCACGGAACGCTGGGCAGTGCTGGCCAGATCCGGAGCCCTCCCTCAGCGCCCCTTGTGGGCCTCCACCGGGGTCAAGGACCCGGCCTACCCCGACACACTATATGTGACCGGTCTGGTTGCTGCCGACGTCGTCAACACCATGCCCGAGAAAACCCTCGACGCCACCTTTGACCATGGCGTCATCACCGGGGACACCATCACCGGCATGTATGAGGATTCCAACCGCGTGCTGAACGATCTGGGCGCGCTGGGCATTTCCTACAACGAGGTGGTAGCACTCCTAGAATCTGAAGGCCTGAACAAGTTTGTTGCTAGCTGGAAGGAACTGCTTGCCGACGTCGAAGGCGCACTGGCCAGCGCACGGAAGGCACCCTGACCCGAGCTTTGACTGCTAGCGAAAGGCAGACATCATGTCCGCATCACTTCTGAACTGCTGCATCAACCCCAGCATCCTCTCGGCCGACTTCGTCAACCTCGAAGCCGAGCTTTCCCGCATAAGCAACGCTGATGCCGTCCACGTGGATGTCATGGACAACCACTTTGTACCCAATCTGACCATCGGCCTGCCTGTTGTGGAACGACTGAACAAGGTCAGCCCCGTCCCGTTGGACGCGCACCTGATGATTGCCAATGTGGACCGCTGGGCACCCCTGTACGCCGACGCGGGCCTAAGCTCTGTCACATTTCACGTTGAGGCGTCCGAGGCACCCATCAAGCTTGCTCGGGAACTTCGCGCACGCGGGGCCAAAGCGGGCATGGCACTGCGCCCGGCCACACCGGTGGAACCCTACCTCGACATGCTCCCCGAGCTGGACATGCTGTTGATCATGACGGTAGAGCCGGGCTTCGGCGGCCAGGCATTCCTGGACGTCATGCTGCCCAAGATCCGGCGCGCGCGCGCAGCCGTTGAGGGCTCCGGGGTGAACGTGGCTATCCAAGTCGACGGCGGCATCACGGAGGAAACCATCACTCGGGCCGCGGGGGCCGGTGCCAATATCTTCGTAGCCGGATCGGCCGTATACGGCAAACCGTCCCCTGCAGATGCCATCGAGTCACTGCGCACCAACGGTCAGCTCGCCTTCGGCCCCGGTGCTCGCGTCGACGCCGCCGCATCCCAACCAGCCTAAGGACCATTCATGCGCGTACACGTCGCAACCGACCACGCGGGTATGGAGCTAAGCTCCCACCTCATTACTGCATTGTCTGCAAACGGCTACGAAATAGTAGACCACGGGCCAGCGGTCTATGACGCCGAAGACGACTACCCGACGTTCTGCATTAGGGCTGCGACCGCCGTCGTGGCCGATCAGGCCGCGGGCGTTGATGCCCTGGGGGTAGTGCTGGGCGGCTCTGGTAACGGCGAGCAGATCGCGGCGAACAAGGTAAAGGGCGTCCGTGCGGCCTTGGCCTGGAACCTTGACACGGCGAAACTAGCCCGCGAACACAACAACGCCAATGTGGTGGCCGTAGGCGGGCGGCAGCACACCGTTCAAGCGGCCATCGAGTTGATTGAGGCATTTCTTGCAGAACCATTCAGCAATGCGGAGCGCCACGAGCGCCGTATCGGTAAGATCGCCATCTATGAAGCAACCGGCAAGGTTGCGGAGTAGCAGACAGTAACTCTGGTCTTGTGCGTTTGGCCACGTCCTCCACGTGGCCAAACGCACCGGGGTTGTTAGCCGGCGATAAGAGCAAGCGAGAGCCCGGAGGTTGGTCGATCGTCAATGTGAAGAACCTCACCATCCCGGACGGCAGCGGCTGGGCCAAGGAGACCCGCAGGGCAGGTGCATCTCTCTAACCGGGCAACAGCTACTGCAACGGCAGTCCGGACCGTGCGTGCGTCGTCATTGATGATCATCCCTGGTCGCGATGCCGGACCCCACGGTGACGAAACAGCCGCTCACCGCAGCAAGCGGTATTAAAAAGACGGTAAGCCCGTCTGCTGCCCGCGCCGTCACCGTCAAGTGCATGCTCTACGACAACGGGTCAGCCTACAAATCAGATCTTTGGCCGGGACACTTGCTAGGAGCTGAAACTTCATGGCTGGAGACCGGGCCTACCGTCCGCAGACCAGCTCAACAGCGAACGATAGCCACAACACCGGGCCGACAGTGAGGCTTTCAAAAGGTTTTACAATCATGAACCTTATTCATGACTGGTCCGGACTGGTCAGCAGGACGACTGGCCGCACCGCCCTCGAAGTTCGAGTGTCTTTCCGTGGCTTATCCATCTTTGAGAAGTGCGCGGCCGGGACGCGCCGAAGGTTTCACTGCTAAAAGAAACCGCCGCCGCCGCAGGCGCTAGATGGCCTGCCACATCCTAGTGGGCGCTAAACGCCTTATCCGCAACAAGAAGGCGGAATTCATGGGACCGCACCCTTAGTCGGCGCCCACCGCCTGTCAGCCGATTGACCAATCCTGCTGATCAGGTACAGCGAGCACCCGCGGCTCATTGGGCCTGGTGGGGAGTATTGATCTCCTTCGGAGAGCTCAGGCTACTTCACTGGTGTTACTCACCGGCATCGACCGGCGGCCTGGTAAGGGGCCGCGGTTCGGATAAGCAGTGGTTGCATCTATCTCAGGGCGGCAAGCGCCGATACGAGTCCTTCAGCGGCGTCCGTGGCGGGGAAGGATGGTCGGTTCACACCGGCCATTTCTTCCATCACGCGGACCACCTGGCAGCTGTAGCCGAACTCGTTGTCGTACCAGACGTAGAGCACCAGGTTCTTCTCGTTCGAGATGGTGGCAAGGCCATCCACGATTCCGGCGCGGCGGGAACCGACGAAGTCCGTGGAAACAACCTCGGGCGAGTCGATGTAGTCGATCTGCTTGCGCAGGTCCGAGTGCAGCGACATTTCCCGCAGGTATTCGTTGACCTCGTCCTTGGTGGTTCCGTTTTCCAGGCTCAGGTTCAGGATGGCCAGCGAAACGTCCGGGGTGGGGACGCGGACGGAGCTGCCGGTGAGCTTGCCCAGCAGTTCGGGCAGGGCCTTGGCGACGGCCTTGGCGGCACCGGTTTCGGTGATCACCATGTTCAGCGCGGCCGAGCGGCCGCGGCGGTCGCCCTTGTGGAAGTTGTCGATCAGGTTCTGGTCATTGGTGAAGGAGTGGACGGTCTCGACGTGTCCGTGGACCACGCCGAACTTGTCGTTGATGGCCTTCAGGACCGGGGTGATGGCGTTGGTGGTGCAGGATGCGGCGGACACAATCTGGTCCGTGTCCGCGATCGTGCGGTGGTTGATGCCGTGGACGATGTTCTTCAGTTCGCCCTTGCCCGGGGCGGTCAGCAGCACCCGTGCCACGCCCTTGCTCTGCAGGTGCTGGGACAGGCCTTCGGCGTCACGCCAGCGGCCGGTGTTGTCCACCACGAGCGCGTTGTTGATGCCGTAGGCGGTGTAGTCGATGGTGGCCGGGTTGTCCGAGTAGATGACCTGGACCTGGACGCCGTTGGCGGTGATGGTGTTGGCTGCCTGGTCAACGCGGATGGTGCCTTCGAAGGAGCCGTGGACCGAGTCGCGGCGCAGCAGGCTGGCGCGCTTGGAGAGGTCGTTGTCCGAGCCCCTGCGGACCACGATGGCGCGCAGCCGCAGGCCGTGGCCGCCGCCTGCCTTTTCGATCAGGAGGCGGGCCAGGAGGCGGCCGATGCGGCCGAAGCCGTAGAGCACGACGTCGGTGCTGGTGCGGTCGTCGGCGCCGTGCTTGCCCACGATCTCTGCAAGCTCTTCGCGGAGGAACTCCTCCAGTGTGGCGTCGCCGCCCTCTTCCTTGAACTTCTGGTTCAGCCGGGCGATGTCGATGGCCGCCGCACCGAGGTCCAGCCCCGCCAGGGTGTTCAGCAGCGGGGCCGTCTCCTCGAGGGGCAATTCGTCTTTAGTGATCCGACGCGCGAAGCGGTGCGCCTTGAGGATGTTCATGGTGGACTTGTTGATCAGGCTGCGGCCGTGGATGCTGGTGACCACGTTGTTTTCGCGGTACAGCCGGCCGATCACCGGAATCATGGCCTCGGCGAGGGCCTCCCGGCCCATCCACGTTTCACGAAAAGAATCTGAGCTTTGTAGCATCGGGCTGCCTTCCAAAAAGGGGTAGGATCTATTTGCGCGTGGGCGCGGAATTGTCTAAGGGCTTCGCCGGCCCGCTTTTGCCGCCTTGCTGTTTTTGCCCGTGGGCTTCCTGACAGATGTCCAAAAGCATTCATCCCTGACTTTTCTCAGGCGGCGGTGGGCCCAGCATCCATAGTCCCGTTATTTGCGAGTAGGCGAAACGCTAATTCGGGATGGTATGAACAGCCCTTTTGGATAGGATGCTGTGGAGGTTCGTGTGCCCTATCGATGCCGAGCTGCGTTGGGGCCGACTAGGAATTGATTAAGCTTGCATCACCGGCGCAGGCGTAAGCATTTTGCCCCTGACGGGGGCGGCTGTAACTTTTTAACGGCCGAGTTGGATACGGCGTCACGTTGATTTGCCACACCGCCGCACGATGCTGCGGTTCTCTCCCTGACGCTGACCCGCAAAAGGACCGGCGCCGCTCACATGTCTACGTCCTGACTGCCGGATTCAAACCCCGGACTCTACCGAACAACTGCGACAGGTAGCCGCAGCCTCGGCACGTTAAGGAGCTCTCGCCACCCTGTCCGGGGACGTGGCCCCAGTGATGCAGGGATGTGTTGGGGGAGACTCACTAGTCCGTTTCCGGCCCCTCGCAGTAGTGACAGCCGTCTTCACAACCAGGCAATTCAGTGCTGACAATTGGTGGAATAGCCGGCTCATTAGTGTCGGCATCCGGAGGATGAAGTGGCTCTCGAAGGGCGCTCTCAGGCCTTAGAGGGCTAGTAGCATTCAAGGTAAGCTCCAAGTGCAGGACGGAAAGTCTGGTTTACATGAGGGGACTCACCCCGGCGCCAGGCTTCCAGGCTACTTACCGGTCCGCCAGCGGCTTTACGAACGTCACTGTTCCGCCGCAAGACGCTAGACCTGACTACTGGAGCGATGCTTCCTCTATTGTGTGCGGCCTTGCAGGTTAACTGTTCGGAAGGTCATGCTGAATAAATGACATATACCTTCCGCAGACGCTCATGCACGGTCCACGTTCCGGTCCACCCAATAGGGAAATAAGCGGTGTCACCAGCGGAGAGGTGGACTTCGTCCCTGCCATCGCGCTTAACACTCATTTTGCCCGAGAGAACATGAATGATTTCGCCCCTGGTGAGGAATTCCCATCTGGACTGCCCCGTTTCGGTCTCCCAGGTGCCCGAAGAGATGCGTCCATCCTCAGTCTTGAAGGCGCTAAAACTACGAACGGTTATGTCACCGGTAAGTGGCGTGGCGCTGGGTGGGGCGAGGAGTGTTTCTTCTAGCTCACTGGAAGGGAGGTCGGCTGCGCGAAATGCGGTTGTCATATGGGAATGTTTCTCTTTCTTGAGGAGGCTTGGGCGGTTCAGCAGCCATGGTGAGGCAGCCCAGAGCGGAAGGCTCGAGAGGCTGCATGGTGCCGAGCGCGTGAATCGCAGTCCTAACAAAGCGCGTACACAGTTCTTCGCCTAAGACGATGGATGCGATTCCAAGTTGCCCGGTGATGCCATTCACCAAGCCATACAACTGAAGTATAGGATCATTCAGAGGATCTTTTCAACTGGGATGATGAAAGAAAGCATTCACTTCTCACTGGGGCATTATTTTTCCGTAACCTAACTCGGCTACCAACAGTCGCCCTTTGTCGGTGCCCCCAAAAGGAGCGTAAACGTAGCCCATCCTCCGGAGAACGAAACGGCACTGACATGAACTTGGCCTCGCCAGACTAGGAGCGGACAACGTCACGATGATGTGGCTTTGTGCGGCCGCTGAGCCTGACAGTCAGGCCTTTTTTGGTCTGCATCCAGAGGCCTTGGAACAAAGGGCGATCAGCATCACCTGAACGCCCCTTCGCTCAATGCTTTGCTGGCGCAGAGTGATCCAGCCTTGAGAAGTTTTCCTGCTCTGCGGCGATGGTGGTGTTGTCGCCGTGTCCGGTGCGGACCACCGTGTCACCGGGCAGCGTCAGCAACCGTTCGCGGATCGAGGTCAGGATGGTGGGGTAGTCGCTGTAGGAGCGCCCGGTGGCACCGGGCCCGCCGTTGAAGAGCGTGTCCCCGGTGAAGACCGTTCCTTCGCTTTCCAGGTAAAAGCAGGTGGAACCGGGAGAGTGGCCCGGTGTGTGGATAGCCTGGAGCGTCACTCCACCCACCTGTAGCTCGTCCCCGTCACTCAGGTCACGGTCAGGCTCCGAATCAGGGTAAACCTGCTCCCAGAGGACTTGGTCTCCCGGATGCATGTAAATGGGCGCGCCGACGGCGTCCGCGACCTCCCAAGCGGCGCCGATGTGGTCGTTGTGCGCGTGGGTCAGCAGGATGGCCTTGACCTTCCGGCCACCCACCTGGTTGATGGTGGCGGAAGCGTCGTGGGGGGAATCAATGATGATGCATTCCTCGTCGTTGCCGACGATCCAGACGTTGTTGTCGACGTCCCAGGTGCCGCCGTCGAGCGAAAAAGTGCCGGAGGTGACCAGGTTCTCGATCCGGATGCCCATCAGGACTCCACACCCGCGGCAGGCAGTTCAACAACGGAGCGCAGGACCTTGCCCTCGTGCATCTTCTCGAAGGCTTCCTCTACCTGGTCGATGCTGATCCGCTCGGACACAAAGGCATCCAGGTCCAGGTTGCCCTGCTTGTAGTGGCTCACCAGCATCGGGAAGTCGCGGGAGGGCAGGCAGTCGCCGTACCAGGAGG
>NZ_QAIQ01000121.1 GCF_003061105.1 Arthrobacter sp. HMWF013 | reverse complement strand
CCGTGGTCACCGTCGCCGGCCACGGCGTCCAGGTCGCCGAGCCACCCCTCGGCGTCGCGCAGGGATTGGCGGGTGGCCTCGAGGGCCGCCACGCACTGGACCGCATAGCTCCGGGAGCCGCGGTCGGCGTCATACGCTGTCTCGGTGGCGTCGACATCGGCCGTGTCATTGCTGCGGTCACCCGTCTGGGCTGCGGCAACACCGCGTCGGTAGGCGGGCGTTTCGGCCGGCGCCGCCCAGAGCGGCTCCAGCTCGTCATCCAGCCACGTGACGGTCAGCGAAACACCGGACATGTCCAGGCTGGTGACCAGCTCCCCCACTTCCGGCAGGACCAGGGTGTAGCCGGCGTCGCGCAGGAGCGGGGCCACTGTCAGCCAGAGGACGAAGAGTTCCTCGTGCTTGGTGGAACCGAGCCCGTTCAGGATCACCGCGAGGCGGTCTCCGGCATCGGGCGGGGTTTCGGCGAGGATCCGGGACACAAATTCCTGGCCGAGTTCCTTGGCGGACGGCAGGTCCGTGTCGAAGAGGCCCGGCTCGCCGTGGATTCCCAAACCGAGCCCCATCTGCCCGTCAGAGAGAGTGAACAGCGGGGCGTCGGCGCCGGGAAACGTGCAGCCATGGAACGCGCTGCCGATGGTCCGGGTCAGGCTGTTGGCCTTCCGGCCCAGGCGCACCACATCGGCCAGGTCCGCGCCGGCTTCGGCGGCGGCACCCATGATCTTGAAGACGGTAAAGTCACCGGCTATCCCGCGGCGCGTCTCAGCTTCCGACGGCGGCGCACTGGCGATGTCATCAGTGACCAGGACGTTTTCAACCCCGATGCCCTCGGCGGCAAGCCGCTCGCTGGCCATCCCGAAGTTCAGCACGTCCCCGGCATAGTTGCCATAGGTGAACACCACGCCGGCGCCTGACTCCGCAGCCTTGGCCACAGCGTAGGCCTGTTGCGCTGAGGGTGAGGTGAAGATGTTGCCCACCACGGCGCCGTCGGCCAGTCCGCTGCCGATCAGGCCGGCAAAGGCCGGGTAGTGCCCGGATCCGCCGCCGGCGAGGACCGCCACTTTCGGCCGGGCCGGACGGTGGCGGCGAACGGCGCCGCCGGGGACCTGGCGCACCAGGCCGGAGTGGATATCGCAAAATCCGGCCAGGGCTTCGTCCGCGAATTCGGCGGGATCGTTGAAAATCTTGGTCATGGTGGGCTCTCTGATGGGGTCTACGTCTGCAGGTGGAGCGCTGCTAGTGGATGTGGCTGCCGCCGTTGATGTCGATGGTGGTGCCCGTGAGGTAGGCCGACTCCTCGGAGGACAGGAAGGTGATGACGGCGGCGATTTCCTCGGTGGTGGCGTTGCGGCCCAGGGGGATGCCGGCGTTGATGGCGGCTTCCTGTTCCTCGGTGCTGCCCACGCGGATGTTGGTGTCCACGGCGCCCGGGGTGATGGCGTTGACGGTGACGCCGGTGGCACCGATTTCGCGGGCCAGTGCCTTGGTCAGGCCGAGGATTGCCGCCTTTGCTGCGGAGTAGGGGACCTTGCCGAAGACGCCGCCGCCGCGCTGGGCCGAGACGGAGGACATGTTGACGATCCGGCCCCAGCCGTTTTCGATCATGTCCGGCAGGAACGCCTTGGTGACCAGGTAAGTACCCGTGGCGTTAACGTCCATCACCTTGTGCCAGAGCTCAAGGGTGGTTTCCAGGAACGGCACCGGCGAGGTGATCCCGGCAATATTCGCAAGGGCTCCCACCGGCGGAAGGTTGCCGGCAGTGATTTCGGCCTTGACGGCTGCGTAAGCGGCGTTGACGGAACCTTCGTTGGCGACGTCGACCTCGTAGCCGAATGCCGGGACGTTGAACTCATTGCCGATCTCGGCGGCTACCTTGGCGGACTTCTCGGCGTCGAGGTCCAGGATCACCACCGCCCAGCCCTGGTTCGCGTAGCGGCGTGCGGTGGTGATGCCGATGCCGCGGTCCGAGGTTGCTCCGGTGAGGACGGCAGTGCGCTGGATGGTGGTCATGATGCTCCTTGTAATTGGTTGGTGTAGCTGGGTGATTCAGATGAGGTCGGTGATGAAGCTGGCCGCTTTGGCGGCGGCGGCGGGGCGTTCATCGTGGGTGACGTCGCGGGTTTCGAGTTCGAGGGAGAAGTGGCCGGTATAGCCGCCCGCCGCAAGGGCGTTCAGTCCCGCGGCGAAGTCCGCGTTGCCGTTCCCGATGCTGAGGTTGATGTTCCCCGGCACGGCGTCCCGGAGGTGGACGTGGGAAATCCTTCCCTCGTGCCGCTTGAGGTACTCCAGAGGGTCCTCCCCGGCAGCCACGATGTGGCTGAAGTCCATGACGATCCCGACGCCGGATCCGGCCAGCCGCTGCGCCAGCAGTTCGGCTCGTTCCAGGTTCCAGCAGAACCGCAGGAAGTGCAGCGATTCGGTCCAGAGTTCGACGCCGAATCCGGCGGCCCGCTGTCCGGCGTGGGTGAGCTGGGCCGCGATGAGGTCGAGATCGGCTTCCAGGTTCTGGACCGGTTCGTGGCCCAAGGCGCCGCACGGCAGGACAAGCGCCCTGGCGCCGGTTGCGGCCGTCAGGGTGAGCAGGGCTTCCAGGTGCCGCTCGCGGGCGGCCTGCTGGCCGCCGTCGAGCACTGCATTGAGATCCCCGATGTCCCCGTTGACTGAACGGACCCGCAGCCCGGATGCGGCAACTTCCGCAGCAACGGCGGCAACAGCGTCCAGGGTCAGTTCATAAGGGACGTGGTCACACACTCCCGGCAACGCGCCCAGATCGATTTCGTCGAAGCCAAGTCCGGCGATGGTGCGCAGGGCAGTCGCCAGGTCCTGATGGCGGAAGCTGATGGACGAGCAGCCGAGCCGGGAGTTGAACATCGTCGTTGATCCTCTGGTTCATGCGTTGCGGGTGGTGATGCAGACCACACTATCGGTGGTGACTGTCAACAGTCAACTGTTAAAGTTGACTGTTGACATTGGATCATGATGCAGGTCACACTTGACGCATCAGTTGTTAACAGTCGACAGTGGTGGTGCGAGAGCATCACGCTTTTCGAAAGGAATCACATGAGCAACGAGGCTCTGAAAATGCGCGGCCACGTGCATGGCACCAAGGACGCCAAGCGCGTCGCGATCGGCTCCGGTGTTGGCGCCGTCATTGAGACGTACGACTTTATTGGCTTCGGCACCGCCGCTGCACTGTACTTCGGAACCGCCTTCTTCCCCACCGGCGATCCCGTCACCGGAACGCTGGCAGCGTTCGCCACCCTCGGCGTCGGCTTCGCCGCCCGCCCCATCGGCGGCATCATCGGCGGGCACCTGGGCGACAAGGTGGGCCGCAAGCCCGTCCTGGTAGCCTCCCTGATCCTGATGGGTGTGGCCACGTTCCTGATCGGCCTGCTTCCCACCTACGAGCAGGTGGGCCTGCTCGCTCCGGCGCTGCTGGTCTTTGTCCGTGTTGTCCAGGGCCTGGCCTTCGGCGCTGAATGGGGCGGCGCCATCCTCATGAGTTACGAGCACGCACCGTGGAAGTCCAAGGGCAAGTACACCGGCATCGTCCAGGCCGGGTTCCCGGTAGGCCTGCTCCTGGCGAACCTCGTGTTCCTGGTCAGCGTGAACCTCGGCGGCGAACTCGCCTGGCGCGTCCCGTTCCTGGCCAGCATCGTGCTGGTGGCCGTTGGCCTGATCATCCGCTCCAAGGTCCCCGAGTCCCCGGTCTTTGACGAGGTCAAGGAAAGCGGCTCCATTGTGAAGAACCCCATCATGGAGGTCATCAGGACCGACTGGCGCAGCATCGTGCGCGGCATCGGCCTGCGCATCGCCGAGACCGCCGGCTACGCCGTGTCCATCACCTACATGATTTCCTACCTGCACACCCAGCAGCTCGCTGACAAGACCCAGACCCTCGTGGCATTGTGCATCGCCTCGTTCATCGGCATCTTCGCCACCATGGCCTGGGCCCGCCTCACGGACAGGATCGGGCGGCGCCCGCTCTATATCTGGTCCACGGCCTTCGCCCTCCTGTTCGGCATCCCCATGTTCCTCATGGTCAACACCGGCATGTTCATCTTCGTCATCGCCACGATCGTGATCTCCTACGCCGTGTGCCAGAACTCCCTCGCCGGTGCGCAGGGCCCCTGGTTCCCCGAACTGTTCCAGGCCAAGACCCGCTCCTCCGGAGCGTCGCTGGCCTACCAGATCTCGGCCATGGTCTCCGGGTTCACCCCCTTCGTCACCACCCTGCTGTTCGTAGCACTCGGCTGGATGGGCCCTGCGCTCCTCTTCAGCCTGTACGCCGCGATCGGACTCTGGGCCGCCCTCGTCACCCGCGAAACCTGGGGCAAGCGCGAGCGCCAGCTCGCCGATGAGGCCACCAAAAGCACCCCCCAGTCGGTGAACGTCTGATGACCACCACTCACGAAGTGCATACGGCCACACCCCTCCGGAAAGGGAGCACCACGGAAACTCCGGCAGAACGGCTCGAAAGGGTATCCGCGGCCGCCTACCGGATCCGCCACCACGCCCTGAACATGGGCGAGGTGCAGGGCCAGGGCTACGTGGGCCAGGCCCTGGGAGCCGCGGACATGATGGCAGTCGTTTACGCCGACCAGCTCCGTTTCCGCCCCGAGGATCCGCACTGGGAAGCACGTGACCGGTTCCTGCTCTCCACCGGGCACTACGCGATCGGCCACTACGCAGCCCTGGCCGAAGCCGGCACCATCCCTGTCTCTGAGCTTGAGACCTACGGCTCGGACGATTCACGGCTGCCGATGTCAGGCATGTCCACCTACACCCCCGGCATGGAAATCTCCGGCGGGTCCCTGGGCCACGGCCTCCCGATCGCCATCGGCATGGCCCTGGGCCTGCGTTACCAGGGCTCCGGAGCGAGGGTCTACAACTTCCTCTCCGACGGCGAACTGGACGAAGGCTCCACCTGGGAGGCCGCCATGGGCGGGCACCACCACCAGCTGGGAAACCTGACAGCCATGGTGGACATCAACGCCCTCCAGGCCGACGGAAAAACCGATACCGTGCTCCGCACCGAACCCGTGACCGAGAAGTGGGAAGCATTCGGCTGGTACACCCAGCGCGTAAACGGGAACGACGTCGGCGCGCTGCTCGCAGCGTTCGACAACGCAGCCGCCCAGGCCGCCGCCGTCGGAGCCCCCTCGGTGATCCTGTGTGACACGAAGGTGGGCCGTGGAGTGCCGCTGCTGGAGGAACGGGAGAAGGCGCACTTCATGCGCATCGAGGAACACGAGTGGCAGACCTGCCGCGAACAGCTGACCGCAGGATTCGAACGAAAGGCAGTCCGATGAGCGCCGTTGCCGCACCCAAACTGAAGACCTCGGCCATGATCGCGTCCTTCGCCGATCCCGGCCAGAAGACAGCCCCGGCACCGTTCGGGCATGCGCTGGTCAAAGCCGCTCAGGAAAACGACAAGATCGTTGGCCTGACCGCGGACCTGGGCAAGTACACCGACATGCACATCTTTGCCCAGGCCTTCCCGGAACGGTTCTTCCAGATGGGCATGGCCGAGCAGCTCCTGTTCGGCGCCGCGGCCGGCCTGGCCGAGACCGGGCTCGTGCCGTTCGCGTCCACCTACTCGGTCTTCGCCGCCCGGCGGGCCTACGATTTCCTCTGCCTGGACGCCGCCGAACCGAACCTGAACGTGAATATTGTGGGCGGGCTTCCGGGCCTGACCACCGGTTACGGGCCCAGCCACCAGGCCACCGAGGACATGGCCATCTTCCGCGGCATGCCCAACCTCACCATCGTGGACCCGTGCGACTCGACCGACATCGAGCAGGCCGTCCCGCAGCTGGCAGCCAGCGAAGGACCCACGTACCTGCGCCTGCTCCGCGGCAACGTCCCCACCGTGCTGGACGAATACGGCTACACCTTCGAACTCGGCAAGGCGAAGGTCCTGCGCGGCGGGAACGACGTTGTGTTTGTTTCCTCAGGCCTGATGACCATGCGCGCCCTGCAGGCCGCAAAGGCACTGGCGGAGCACAACGTGGATGTCGCGGTCGTGCACACCCCCACCATCAAACCCTTCGACGCCGCCACGGTCCTGGCCGAGATCAATACCGACCGCCTGGCCGTGACCCTGGAGAACCACAGCGTGACCGGTGGCCTGTTCGAAACGGTGGCCTCCGCCGTCGTCACCGCGGGTATTGGCAGGCGGGTGGTGCCGGTGGCGCTGCCGGACGCGTTCCTTGATGCCGGGGCGCTGCCCACCCTGCACGACCGCTACGGGCTCACCGTGCAGAAGATCGTGGCGAAGGTCCTGTCCGAGCTGAAGTAGGCCGCCCCACAGAAGCTTCTTCCGGAAGCGCGGAGCCATCACCACCGGGCTCCGCGCTTCTGGCGTAGCATCAACAGTTAACGCGCCACTGTAAACAGTCGACCACTGACATTGAGGAAGTAACCACGATGGCCGGAGCAACAGCACCGCTGCTGGGACTGCAGAAGAAAAGCCTTCGCGAGCAGGCCCTCGCCGCTCTTCGTGCGGCCATCACGAGCGGCGAACTGGAGCCGGGCAGACACCTGGTGGAAACCGAGCTCTCGGAAATGCTCCAAATCAGCCGGGGCACGCTCCGCGAAGCCCTCCGCCAGCTGGAGCAGGAGGGGCTCCTGTCCGCCGGACCGCGCGGCCGCCTATCGGTCAGGCACCTGGATGCCAAGGAAATCCGCGACATCTTCTCCGTCCGGGCAGCCCTGGAATCCCTGGCGGCGCGGACCCTGTGCGAACTGCCGGACCGGCAGCTCGTGGGCAGCAAGCTGCGCGCGGCCATTGATGCGATGACTGCGGCCGAGAACGGCAGCATGCAGGAGCGCGTGGAGTCGGACCTGGAATTCCATCGGACCTTGTGCCGGCTGACCGGAAATGAAACCCTGCTGCACTCCTGGGAATCGCTTGAGGGGTCCATCCGGATGTCCATCATGTTCGCGGGACAGGAAAGGGGCATCAAGAACATGAGCGTGGACCGGCACAACGAGATTGTCGATGCGATCGAAACCGGCGATGCCTCCCTGGCCCGGAACACCATCCGCGAGCACATGGACACTGCCGCCGCGAACCTCGTGGCGTAACGCCTGCACCGCCGTCGGCTTCCCTGCGCTGTCCTTTCGCCAGGGCAGCCACGCCGTATACTCGTTGCCAGCCATGACCATCCTCCCGTCCTCCCCCGCCAGCGTCCGCATCGACGCCTGGTTGTGGGCCATCCGCGCCTACAAGACCCGCTCCCTGGCCACAGCCTCCTGCCGGGCGGGACATGTGCGCCTGAACGGCTGCCCGGCCAAGGCGTCGGCCACCCTGGTTACCGGCGATACGGTCACCATCCGGATGTCCGGCTTTGAACGCACCCTTGAAGTCCGCCGCCTGATCGCCAAACGAGTGGGCGCCGAAGCCGCATCGCACTGTTTCACTGACCACACACCGCCGCGGCCAGTGGCACCGGCGCTGGGCCTCCCCCAGCGGGACCGCGGCGCGGGGCGGCCCACCAAAAAGGACCGCCGCGAGATGGAACGGCTCAAGGGCCCGGCGTGACCGAACTCGTTTTGGCGGGAGCACGGCAGCCGGGCGGGTCCGGGCCCGTCAACCTGCACCTGCGCGACGGCGCCGTGGCCGGGATCAGCACCGGTGGAGAGTTGCCGGCAGGCGTCCGGGTAGTGAATCTGGATGGACGCTATATCATTCCCGGACTCTGGGACGAGCACGTGCACATGACCCAATGGGCCCTGCACACCAACAGGCTCGACCTCTCGGGGGCCGCCTCCGCGGGCGCGGCGGCCGCCGTCGTGCGTTTCCATGCATCTGCTGCGGACCCTTCCCTCACCACCGTTGGTGTGGGCTTCCGCGATGCGCTCTGGCCGGATGTTCCCACCTTGGAAATGCTCGACGCCGCGACCGGCGACCAGCCGACGGTCCTGATCAGCCATGACCTGCACTGCGTCTGGCTGAACAGTGCGGCGGCCCGCCGTTACGCAGTGGAGCCGGATGCCAGCGGGCTGCTTCGCGAAGAACCGGCGTTCGCCCTGACCCGCGAGCTGGGAAAGCTGCCGGACAGTGTTGTTGATGCGTGGGTCCTGGACGCCGCGCGCGACGCAGCAACCCGGGGTGTTGTGGGCATAGTTGACTTCGAAATGACGTGGAACCGTGAGCCCTGGCTGCGCCGGATCGCGAACGGATTCAACGCGCTCCGGGTGGATGCCGGCGTCTATCCGGAGGACCTGGACCGGGCAGTCAATGCGGGAATGCGCACGGGACAGGAGGCCGACGGCGGCAATGGGCTGTTGCGGACCGGTCCGCTGAAGGTGCTGATCGACGGTTCGCTGAACACCCGCACGGCCTACTGCGCGGACCCTTACCCCCACGGCGGGCATGGCCTGCTCACCGTGAGTGAAGAGGAACTGTTCAAGCTGCTGGTCCGCGCGGGGGAGGCCGGCTTCGTCCCGGCAGTCCATGCCATCGGAGATGCCGCCAACCAGGTGGCTTTGGACGCGTTTGAACGTGCCGGCATAGGTGGCCGGATCGAGCATGCCCAGTTTGTCCGCGCGCAGGACCTCCGCCGGTTTGGCCGGCTGGGCGTCACCGCGAGCGTCCAGCCGGTTCACGCCCTGGATGACCGCGACGCCGCCGAGTCCAACTGGCCCGGCCGCACCGACCGGGCCTTTCCGCTGCGGTCCCTCCTGGATTCCGGCGCAACCCTGGCCCTCGGCTCGGACGCTCCCGTTGCACCGCTGGAGCCGTGGGCCGCCATCTCGGCGGCCACCACCCGTGCCCGGAGCGACGGACGCGGGCCCTGGCATCCGGCGGAGGCCATTTCACGGCAGCAGGCACTGGCTGCCTCCGCCAGGGGACGCAGCGACCTCCGGATTGGCGATCCGGCCGACCTTGCCGTCCTCGACGCCGATCCGCTCAGCGTCCCGGACGCCGGCCTGGCCGGCATGCCTGTGGCCGCCACGCTGCTGGCAGGCAGGTTTACGTTCGACGGCGGTTTGGCCTAGTCCGGGATGCCGGTTTCCGGACGCTGGTCCTTCGTGCGCGCCTGGACCAGGTTCGCGAACGGCAGCTTTCCGTGGGCTTCGACGAACTCTGCGTGATACCGCGCTTCGGCGTTGTTAAGTTCCTCGGCAGGCAGCTCTTTCCACGCCACGATGAGCGCATCCGTGTGGGTCAGCTGCCAGATGAGCCGGCCGTCCCAGTGGCCCGGCGGTTTCCCTTTGCCGAAGTCGAGGAACTCCTGAACCTGACGCCGGAGGCCCCTGTTTCCCTTGCTTCCCGGCCCCGCCTTGCCGATGTAGAGGATGTCCGCCCCGTCCACCCATTCGGCCAGGAGGGGCTCCGGGGGCAGGCTGGGATCCTTCTTTTTGAAGATGCCGGCGGTGCTTTTCTTCAGGAAATGCGGCTCGTACTCATTCGGCCGCATCACCGCGAACAATCCGGTCCCCTGCGGCACCCTCATGATCTCCAGGCTGCCGAGGGTCCTGAAGCCGGCAAACCCATCCGCTTTGAGCGTTTTCCTGTCCATCCAGAAGACGTTACCCCGCGGGGCGCCAACCCGGAGGAGCGAAATCACCCTGCGCACCCCCACGCCCAAAAGCGTAGAGTGGAACAAGACGCCTGATTCTGGACGCCTTGCTGCTGAGGGAGAGATCGTGACGATTGACTGGGACGAAAAAAAGGCCCTGCTACAGGAACCAAACATCGCGGCGGTGACGCAGCTCTGCGATGAACTGATGGAAAAGAAGCCAGGGTCCGTCGTCCCGTACATCGACCCCGTGCACGACGAGGACGAATGCCGGATCGTCAGCCTCCATGTCAGCCCGGGCAAGGGCACCGAGTCCGGTTTCGTCTCGCACTTCAATGACGACGAAGCCGCCCGCCGCGCCACGCAGATCTACGAACTGGCCGAGCTTGACCCCCGCTACGTGATGCCGTGGAACGCCTACCCGTGGGTGCGGGACCCCGATCTTCCCTCCGCGCTTAACGTCCAGGAAAAGACCGACGGCCTGCGCCCCTTCCGGCAGTTCCTCAAGATCAACCGGCGAGTATCGGCAGTTATCGCCCACGGCACAGACGCCTCCACGTTCCTTACCCTCTTCGAGAAGACCTACCATTCTTCGCTGAAGAACAGCGGCATCAAGATCTACAAGGCCAGCGCGCTCGGCGGGCGGGCCTTTGCTGTTTCCGAAGCCAAGCAGGAGGACCTCCTGGCCAAGAGCGTGGATGTCTACAAGGACGCCATGCAGCGGGCGGGCATCCAGCACCTTTAGGCTCTGGCCCCTGGCCTCCGACGGCGCTATGTTGAGCCTACTGATGACGTTGGACTTCGCATCAGATTCGGTTCCAGTCGAAGGAGACGCTGTGAGCACGAAGGTAACGAAACGGATTGTCGTAGACGTGCCGGTCGGCACCGCCTACAACCAATGGACCCAGTTCGAGGACTTTCCGCATTTCATGGGCGGCGTGGAAAGCGTGACGCAACTCAGCGCTGACCGGCTGAAGTGGGTTGCCCACATTGCCGGGGTCCGCAGGCAATGGGAAGCCAGGATCGTCGAGCAGATCCCGGACAGCAGGGTGGCGTGGACGTCCACCGAAGGCGCCACGAACTCGGGGGCGGTGGACTTCAAGGATGACGGCGGAAACAAAACGCAGCTGTCACTCACTCTGGAATACCAGCCCGAAGGAATCGTGGAAAAGGTCGGCGACCTGCTCCACGTGGTGGCCCGGCAGGCCGAGCACGACCTGAAGAAGTTCAAGGAGTTCATCGAACACGAGGGGCACGCCACCGGAGCCTGGCGGAAATCGGTCCCCGGCGCTGAAGCCGGAACACCCTCGGGAAAAGCTGCGGGGACCAGCAGGTTCGCGCACCCATTCGACCAGACCAACGGCCTGGTCGATTTCGAGGGCGAGTCGGACGAAACGGCCGAAGGCGAGAACTACAGCGCGGCCGAACGCAAGGCCCGGCACCGGGACGAAGGCTACATACTGCCGCCGCCCACCAGCGGCTCGAACTAAACAGATATTTCCCGCACGACGGCGGCGCTGAACGGAGCACGTCCGTCACCGCCGGGGGTCAGCCTTCCAGCAAGCGACGGCGGTGCTTGAGCTCCTTGACCCATGCCCTGGTGACCATGTCCGGGAACGGCGAGTCGCCGTCGTCGTTCTTGCCGGGGACGTTCTTGCCGCCGCCATTGACGCCGGCGAACGCGGTGCCCGCCTCGAGATCCGCGATCAGCGGACCTGACGCCTTCAGGGCCACGTCCAGAACCTGGACCGCCGTGCGCTCGGTAAGGCCCAGCTCCTTGGCCCAGCCAAGGAAATGGCGCCGCGAAATGCCGCTCCGTTTGCCGTTAAGCGTCAGCGCCAGGGTCTTGTCCCCGTAGACCACCGTGGAGGGGATGTCGTACACCGGCGCGATGGTCCACTCGCCGTGCGGCTGCTGGACCATGGAAACGTTCTTCGCGTGCAGGTCCCCGTTGCCGCTCAGCCACGCAAACGCTCCCTGGATGGCGAGGTTGCGCAGGGCCGGCAGGGGTGCGGCGCAGTAGTCAGCGAGGGCGTGGCACACCGTCCCGAAGCCCACGTTGTACTTGTCCGCCGGATACAGCTTCAGGACCTGCGCCCCGTCTTCGACGGCGAGCCGCTGAATCTCGTGGGACTGTCCGCCGGGAACCGGAACCCGGTCGAAGCGCTCCACCAAAAGGCCGGGCCGGCCCGCGACATCCCGGATCAGTTCGACCCTGCTCAGCGGAATCCGCAGTTTGGCCGCGTACCGGAACATCACCAGCTCGTTCTCCACCACATGCGGAAATTCCGGCGCATTGAGCTTGAGGATGAACCGTCTGCCGGCGCTGGCTACGGGGAGCGAGATCATCCCGGCGGACAGCTTGTCCTGCACCCCGGCGAGCGCCACGGGATCGATCAGGTCCGGATCCCCCAGCAGCTGGTCGAAGTCCACCGGCAGTTTGGTGTCCACCTCGACCGCATGCTCGTCAGGGTCCAGCGGTTCGCCGTGCCCCACGATCTGGACGTCGCCCACCGGGTTTCCGCCGGCGGCGATGAGGAGGGAGAGGTCGTCGTCGGCGCTGGTCTTGATGGATCGCCTGAGAGCATTGAGCCGGCGGCCTTCGGGCAGCAGTCCGGTGAAATAGGGCGGCGCCGCCCCCGCCGCGGAAAGGACCGGCTCAGTGGTCAGGGGAAGGGAACTGGCGACGGCGGGTCCCCCGGACGCGAGATAGGCCGGCAGGTAGCTGAACCTGGTCCCGCCGTCGTGCCGTTCCAGCCGCGCGGCGGGCACGCCTGCTTTGTAGATGTCAGCGACGCGGTGTTTCATGGCCCTGCTGCTTCGGGGCTGGTTTCGCGCGTGAGCGCCCTGGCAGCTTCGCTGGACCGGGTGGCGAGCCGGAGCTCGAGGCCCAGGGTTTCCAGCACGGCGGTCAGTGAATCCAGCTGAACGCTCGGTTTACCCTGCTCCACAAACCTGACAAAGCGCTCGGAAACACCGGCCATATCGGCGAGGTCCTGCTGCGTCAGGCCCAGCCCGGCGCGGCGGGCGCGGACCTCCGCGGCCACCAGGTCTGTGAAAGGTTCAGTCATCGCGCTCCAATAGGTACGATCGTGCCGTTCTGTTGCCTGTCACCAGACTACGCCGATCCATTGATCCTGAACACCGACATAACGGAACGATCGTACCGATTCTGCAACTTTCAATTTCGCCTCAAACGGCACTACAGCAGGCTGTCCAGCGTCACGAAGCTGTACCCGGCAGCGCGGACGCGTTCGATGATCTGCGGGAGGGCGTCCGCGTCGAGGGTGGAGCCGTCGTCGGGGTTAGAGCCGATGTGCATCAGGACGATCTCGCCCGGACGCAGCGCAGCCAGCACCCGGTCCGCCACGATCTGCGCGCTGATGCTGCCGCTGGTCCCCTTCCAGCCGAGCGTGTCCACGGTCCACCGCACAGGTACGTAACCGAGGTTGTTCACCGCGGCGATGGTGCGGGCATCGCGCTCACCGAACGGAAAGCGGAAGAACGGCCTCGGGTCTGCGCCTGCGGCCAGGAT
>NZ_QAIQ01000120.1 GCF_003061105.1 Arthrobacter sp. HMWF013 | reverse complement strand
GCATGACGCCATGCGGGCGTCCGGCCCGGGGCTGATCGGCGAGCCGGTGCGCTGGGTCGAACAGATCATGAACGAGGTCCCGGAACCGCTCCGTCCGCTCGTGTCCGAACTTGCCGTGGTGCCCTTGCCGGCAAGCACCGCCGAAGCCGTCCAGAAATATTGCCGGGACATCCTGTCGCGGCTCTTCGAGCTGCAGATTACCCGGGTGAAGGCGGACAAGATGGGCCAGCTGCAGCGGCTGGACGCCGCCGCGCATCCCGAAGATTACCAGCGTCTGAACCGCGAACTGATGATGCTGGAAATGGAACGCAGGGCACTGCGCTCGGACGCCTAGGCTGTTGGCACTGCGGTCCCGTGCCGTTGCCCGATTTCACTTCCCCGCGGGGTGTTTGCTAGGCTGATACCCGCTTCATTCCTCCTTAGCTCAATTGGCAGAGCATTCGACTGTTAATCGAAGGGTTGCTGGTTCAAGTCCAGCAGGAGGAGCGCACAATCCCCGTTCCGGTCCTCCGGAGCGGGGATTTTTCTATACCCGGGGAGGGTATGCCGCCCACCGCGTCTGCCGATTTCCCATAGCCGGGAAACCTTTGCTAATGTCATACCTGCTTCATTCCTCCTTAGCTCAATTGGCAGAGCATTCGACTGTTAATCGAAGGGTTGCTGGTTCAAGTCCAGCAGGAGGAGCCAAAGGCAAAAATCCCCGCCCTCCGTGTGAGGGCGGGGATTTTTGTTGTCCTCCCGGTGGGGAAGGCCAAAGCCGCTGAATGGCCGAAGGGCGCACCGCCTGAACCAGCACGGAAATCACACCTTCCGGTTGACGCGGGGCAGGTGCATGATGTGTCTACCGCCGCCGTTCGGGGCGTCAGGGGGATGCGGAGGCGCGCGATGACCGGGACGGCGCAACAGCGGGCAATCATCATTGGTGCCGGCATTGGCGGCCTCACGGCGGCGCTGGCCCTGGCAGGAAAAGGCTGGGACGTCCAGGTCATGGAACGGACTCCGGAGCTCAAGCCCGTCGGATATGCCCTGGCCATGGCGCCCAACGCCCAGAGAGCGCTGGATGCCATCCCTGGCGGCATCGTGGCAAAGATCCACGCACTCGCCGCGCTGCAAGGCGATGGAGGCATCAGGAACGCCCGGGGCGCCTGGTTGTCCCGCAATGACTCTGCCGTCGCCCTGGAGCGCTACGGGCATCCCTTCGTGGTGGTGCGGCGCGCTGAGCTCGTCGGGATGCTTCACTCGCTCCTGCCGCAAGGCTACCTTCGGCTCGGCACGGCGGCGACGGCCGTCAACGCCGACGACGGCGGCGTCACCCTGGATACCGGCGAGGTGCTGCGCGGCGACCTGGTGGTCGCAGCCGACGGAATACACTCCCGGACGCGCCCGGCGCTCTTTCCCGGGCACCCGGCGCCGGCGTTCGCCGGCCTGACAGCGTGGCAGGCCGTCATTGCGGCCGATGGTGTCGGCACCTACATCGGCACGACCTGGAGTTCAGGCGGCGAATTCGGCATGCTGCCGATGACGGATGGATGGCTGTACGTCTTCGCGGAGGCGGCAGTCGATGCGCCGATGCTCCGGGGTGGGCATGGCGATGAGAAAGCCGAACTGACGCGGCGCTTCGGGCACCTGTATGCACCGATCCCCGACGTCATCGCCCGGATCGACGGCTCATCGATCCTCCGCACGGACATCCATACAATGCGGGTGCCGCTGCCGTCCTTTCACGTGGGCAAGGTGGCTATCCTTGGCGACGCTGCCCATGCCATGGCACCCAACCTGGGACAGGGCGCGTGCCAGGCGATCGAGGACGCAGTGACGTTGGCCTACTGCGTCACCAGCGCCGGGACCGTAGGGGGCGGCCTGGCGGATTACACCGCCGCCAGGCTTCCGCGCACCTCACTCATGGTCCGCCGCTCGGAGGCACTGGCACGGCTCGCGACCGCCCGCCACCCGCTCGCGCGGGCGCTCCGGAACGGGTTGCTCCGCGCCATGGGACTCCTGGGCCCCTCAGCAGCGCTTCGCCAGGCCGATTTTGTGATGCGCTGGGATCACCCTGCGGTGTCCGGCACGCCGGCTTCCTAGGCCCTGCCAGACCACGCTGGAGTCCAGCCTGGCTAGACGAAGTCCATTTCCACCTGCAGGAACCGCTCTGCCTCGGCGATGGCGGCCTGGAAGGCTTCCTGTTCGGTGGGGGACTTGCGCGGCTCGCGCGGATGCCATTCGTGCGGTGCCGAGTGCACACGGGCGAAGCCGGAACCTGGCGGGGCGTAGAAGATGCCGAAGCGCTGAACCGGCCACTCGGCCGACGTTTCGGGTGCCACCAAAAGGGCCGCATTGAATGCGGGGTTGAACCACTGTGCGATGGGCCGGCGGCGGTCCACCGTGAACAGCCCGGCTGCGTAGAGTGCCGCGGACTGCTCGCCTGTCTGGGCGCACAACCGGTCCCACCACAAGGGCAGGATGCCGGAGTCGCAACGTTGCCATGTGGCCGGAAGCGGTGAGGAATACTGCCAGCTGGGCACGGAATTATTTTATCGCGGTAAGCGTCCCGGGCGGCAATGGCTGTGCCCCTTTGTCGGGTGCCTCCCCGGTCTGATGTCCCTTTGCCGCAGGCGCTCCCGACGCACTCTCGACGAAGCGTCTTTGCGCGGCGTCTCACCGCGCAGGCCCGGTCCGCCGCTGGGTCAGGGGCGGTTCCACGGGCCAGGGTTGACCCGGTACAGCAGGGCAGCGCCGGCCAGGGCGCCGAGGACAATCCCGATGGCGGCACTGCCGAACAACCGGCCGGCAAAATAGCCCGCGACGGCGCCCAGTACCGCCCCGAGGAAGAGGCCGCGGGGGTTGCGGTGCGGTTTGCGTTTCATCAGCTCACCTTCCAGACGGGCGAATCAGGGGGAGTCAGTGGATGGAGGGGACTGTGCGCGGCCTGACAATCAACCACAGGCCCGCAATGGCCACCAGGATGCAGGCAGCCTGTACCGCGCCCATGGGCGTTGAACTGGTGATCCCCAGCCAGCCCACCACCGGCGAGATCAGGCCGGCCATGAGGAACGTCGCGGCACCCAGGAGGGAAGCCGCCGTCCCGGCCTGGGCGCCGTGGCTGGCCAGGGCAAGGACCTGGACGCAGGGAAAGGTGAAGCCGGCCCCCATGATGTAGAACCACAGCGGAACCATGACTCCCCAGAGCCCCAGGCCGGCTTGGTCGAACGCTACGATCAGCAGGGCCATCAGGAACATCCAGGCGGTGGAACACGCAATGATCCACTGCGGCGGGACGCGCTTGATGAGCCGGGAGCTGATCTGGACGCCTGCCACGATGCCCAGCGAGTTAACACCGAAGAGCAGTCCGTACTGCTGCGGCGAGAACCCGAAAATGTCCTGGAACAGGAATGGCGATGCCGACAGATAGGTGAAGAGACCGGCAAAATTCATGCCGCCTACCAGCAGGAGGCCTACGAAGATCCGGTCCGTGAAAAGAACTTTGTAGCGCTGGCCCGCCGTCATTCCTGACTGGCCGCGTTTCTCCGGCGGCAACGTTTCCCGGACCAGGAATAGCGCGGCGATGATCACCACCGTGCCGTAACCGGCAAGGAACACAAAGATGCCGGGCCAGGGCATCACCAGCAGCAGCTGCGATCCGATGACCGGGGCCAGGATCGGTGCCAGTCCGTTCACCAGGGCCATGCGCGAGAACATCCGGACCATGGCGTAGCCGGCGAACAGGTCGCGCACCATGGCCATGGCCACCACTCCGCCGCCGGCCGCTCCAACGCCCATGAGGACACGGAAGAAGCCCAACGTGCCGATGTCGGTGGACATCGCCGCTCCCACAGAGGACGCGATGTGGACAGCCGTGGCAAGAATCAGCGGGAGCCGCCGGCCGAACTTGTCGCTGAACGGTCCCACCACGAGCTGGCCCAAGGCGAAACCCACCGTGGTGCCGGCCAGCGTCAACTGGACCTGCGCCTCGGTCACTCCCAGGCTCTCTTCAAGTGCGGGGAAGGCCGGCAGGTAAAGGTCGATGGTGAAGGGACCCAGGGCGGTGAGGGCACCGAGGAGGAGGATGTACAGGAGTTTCCGGCGACGGCTCAGGGAATCGCCCGGATTGGAGGGAATGGTCACGGAGATCAATCCTAGGCGCGGAACCGGCATCTTCACGGGGGTTGCAGGCGCGCCGCACGGCCAGCCCTGAAGTTTGCCCTGAACCTGAATGATAGTTTTGGGGCGGGACTGTGCCATCGCACGTTCCCGCAGGACCCGGAAGCCGAGCGACCAGGCCACAGACCATGCAACAAGTAAGGCGGTAACCGATGAGCGGACGTCACACTGGGCGGACCAGCCAGGGATTGCGGATCACCGCGCTTCCCAGAACGGTGAAATTACTCCTTCGCCTGGCTCCCCGCCAACTGAATGACGAGATCGCCTTCGCCAAGGTGGAGATCAAACGCAAGGGCATCCAGGTAGGAATCGCAGCGGCGTTCCTGGGCGTCGCCCTCGTCTTCCTGGCGTTTCTGCTGGTGGGACTGATCGTGGCCGCCATTATGGGCCTGGCCACCATCATGCCGGCCTGGCTGGCCGCCCTTCTGGTGTGCGCAGCCTTCCTGGTCATTGCCCTCATCGGCGCCCTGATCGGCGTGCAGAAATTCAAGAAGGCCATGCCGTTGGTGCCGGAGGAGACCATCCGCGGGATCAAATACGATCTGGGCATTGCCAAGGAGGGTTCGGACTTCAACGCCGCCCTTCTTGATCCGGACAGCCCGGAGGCCAAGGCCGCAAAGGCCGCCAAGGACGAGGCCGCGGCCAAGGCCAAGGCTGAGAAGGAAGCAAAGGCCGAGGAGCACAAGAAGGAATTCCCCCACGCGTCCGAGCCCGAGCTCCACCGCCGCCTGGAGCAACGCCGGCGCCATATCGCAGAAGTCCGCGACGAACTGGACTCCGAGCTCGACATCAAACCGCAGGTCAGGTTCCTCCTGGGTTCCGCCAAGGAAAAGCTGGGGGAGGGCCGTGCCGTGTTCGAGCACGGCCGGGAAACCGTCGGCCAGCAAGTCGGCCGCAAATTTGCTGCCTTCTCCGAATCCACGGAGGGTAATGAGCTCCGCTGGAAGCCGCTGGCGGCCCTCGCGGCCTCGGTGACGGTCCTGGTGGTCCTGCTCCGCAAGCTGCTCCGGAACCCATAACAGCAACCCGCGCGTTCACATTCAGTTGTAGGGAGGAGGGGACGGATTGAGGTTCATTGGCGCTGGCTCGCGTCCTGGCCGCCCCCAGGTCGATCACGACCGGGTCCTGACTGTCCCCAACGTCCTCACGGTGCTGCGCTTTATGGGTGTGCCGCTCTTCATCTGGCTGGTCCTCGCACAGAAGGAGTACGGCATCGCCGTTGTGGTGCTGGCGGTGATGGCCGGCAGCGACTGGGTTGACGGTTATGTGGCCCGGCGTTTCGACCAGGCCTCCAAGCTCGGCCGGGTCATGGATCCCATGGCTGACAGGCTCGCACTCATAGCGGTAGCGGTCACCCTGGTGATCGCCGGCGTCGTCCATTGGCTGTACCTCGCGGCACTCGTGGTGCCGGACGCCGTGCTGCTGGTGATGACCCTCTCCTACTTTCACGGCCATCCTGACCTGCCGGTGAGCCGGGTGGGCAAGATCCGTACCGGCCTGTTGCTGCTGGGCACACCCTTGCTCATCCTCTCGCGCCTGGACCACCCGTATACGGTGCCGCTCTACGTGGCTGCCTGGATCGTCCTCGGACTCGGACTCGTGGGCCACTGGATTGCCGCCTACAACTATTTTTGGGCCATCCTGCGCAAAGGCAGAATGCAGTCACAGCACGACGGCGGCACCACCTGATGGTTTGGGTGGCGGTTCTGCTGGCGGTACTTGGTGCATTCTGCCTGGCTTTAGGTGCCCAGAAACAAGGTAGCGCCGTGAAGGCTGACACAGGCGGCCTTGCCCTCAGTTCGAACGGCTTTCTCCGGCTGCTCCGCAACCCGCGATGGGTTCTGGGCCTGCTGCTGTTGTGCGTCGGGATGGGTATGAACGCCGTCGCGCTGGTGTCCGCTCCGCTGACAGTGGTGCAGCCGATCGGGGCGATAGCACTGGTCATCACCACGGTAGTCAATGCCCGTGATCAAGGCATCACCATCAACAGGGCAACCACGGTCTCCATCGCTGCCTGCGTGACAGGTTCGGCGCTGTTCGTCCTCCTCGCTGTCAACGTGACGCAGGAGAACCATCACGTGAGCATGGACGACGAACTCACTATCGTCCTCCTGCTGGCCCTGGCCGTCGGCGTGTTCGGCACCCTGGCCGTGATGTTCCGGCACCGGATGAGTGCGTTCGTGTACATCCTGGGCGCCGGGGTGCTGTTCGGCTTTGTCGCCGTGCTCACACGCATCATCGGCAAGCACCTGCTGGACCCGAACGGGCTGGTTCTGCTCAACGTCCAGTGGTACTCGGTGGTGGCCATAGCGGCGGCGGGCGGCCTGGGATCCTGGTTTGTGCAGAGCGCCTACTCCGGCGGCCCGCCGGACCTGGTCATCGCCGGCCTGACCGTCATTGATCCGATCGTGGGCATAGCCATCGGCATCGTCATCCTCGGCGAACTGCGCCCGGACGTCCACGCCGTGATGGCGATTGCCATGGCTACTGCTGCTTCGCTTGCTATCGTGGGGGTGATCGCCCTTTCAAGGCACCACCCCGAGGTCACCAAGCGCAAGAAAGACGCGCGGAAGGCGGCGGGCAGGGCGGCCCCATAGCCCATTTCCATCCACCAGCCGATTTTCCCTCAGCTGTCCGGCGCCACCGTACCGGCAGCCAACCGTGGCGCCCGGCGTCAGCTGCCGCCCCGTGACCTTCAGGAGCTCTCCACGTGACAACGCCCTCTGACCAGCCACCCCTGACCGTCCTGATTGCCGCGGATACCTATCCGCCCCACATCAACGGGGCCGCGCAGTTCAGCTACCGTCTGGCGAAGGGCATGACCGGCCGTGGCCACGATGTGCATGTGCTGGCCTGCCGCGCTGACAACGGCGCGAGCTTCACGGAATTCCGCTCCGAAGCCACGGTGCACCGTCTCCGCTCCCACGGGGTATGGACCCACGAGTACTTCCGCATCTGCTTTCCGTGGGAAATCAAAAAGGAGATCAGCCTCCTGTTCGATCGCGTGAAGCCTGATGTGGTGCACATCCAGAGCCACTACATGATCGGCGAACACGTCCTGTATGAAGCCGTGAAGCGCGGCGTCAGGATTGTGGCCACCAACCACTTCATGCCGGAGAACCTGAACCCGTTCCTGCCGTTCCCGCAGTGGTTCAAGGACATCATCGGCAAGATCTCCTGGAAGGACATGGGCAAAGTCATGGGCCAGGCCGACGTCGTGACCACGCCGACGCCGCTGGCCGCGAAGGCAATGCACCAGCACGCCTTCCTGCGCAAAGTCCTGCCGCTGTCCAACGGGATCGACTCCTCCGCCTACGAACTGCAGCCCGGCGAAGTCATCGAACCCCATCCTTCCCCCACAGTGTTGTTCGTGGGCCGCCTGGCCGAGGAGAAGCACGTCGACGTGCTCATCAACGCTGTGGCCAAAACCCCCGCAGAACTTAATGTCCATCTGGAAATTGTGGGCGGGGGCGAAGTCCGCGGCGCACTCGAAGCGGAGGCTGAACGGCTCGGCCTGGGCGAACGCGTGAAGTTCCTGGGCCTGGCCAGCGATGAAGACCTTCGGGAGGCCTACATCACGGCGGACCTGTTCTGCATGCCGGGCACCGCCGAACTGCAGTCCCTGGTGACCCTCGAAGCCATGTCTGCGTCCACGCCCGTCCTGCTCGCTGATGCCATGGCACTCCCGCATCTGGTGCGTGATGGCGAGAACGGCTACCTCTTTACCCCCAACGACAGTGACGACCTTGCCGAAAAGATCACCCGGATCCTTACCTTGCCGGCCGCTGACCGCGCGGCAATGGGCAAGGCCAGCCGCCGGTTGGTGGAGCCACACAGCATTGAGGGCACGTTGCAGACCTTCGAGGACCTCTACCGGGGCGCCAAATTCGAAGACAAGGTTCTCTGACACCGCCGCCGGCCTGGCAATGTGGACAGCGACCCTGCCCTGACGTCGGGACCGCGGACCGGCCGGCCTATGGCCGGGCCTGGTCCGAAGGCACGCTGCGGTTTGCTAGAGTGTTTTTGCCCTGCTGAAGCCGAAGTCCTCCATGGATCAGGCCGGCGGTGCGCAAGGGGCTATAGCTCAGCTGGTTAGAGCGCGGGACTCATAATCCTAAGGTCCTCGGTTCAAGTCCGAGTAGCCCTACCCAAGTTCAAAAGCACCGTGGAACCGCGGCCGGCGTCATTGCCGGCCGCGGTTTCTTTCGTTAATGTCGGATCTGCGGTATGTTACTGACCAGTAACTTACCGCTGCCGCTGCGCGCCGACGCGTTTGCGCCTGCTGACCTTTGCGAGGGAACCCCATGTCCAAAGCTTCTGTTGACATCAACAACCTTCCATACGCCGATGGTGACTTCTTCGCCTTCGAACAGCTCCTCACCGGGAAGGAACAGGACCGCCTCGCCGAAGTCCGCGAATTCCTCACCCGTGAAGTCCGGCCGATCGCCGTGGACTGCTGGAACCGCGGGGAATTCCCGATGGACCTCATTCCCAAACTCGCCGAAATTGACCTGGTGAGCCCCGTGCGGCGGCAGGGCTACTCGAATCTCTTTGCCGGGCTGATCCACGCTGAGGCCACGCGCGCAGATACGTCCATCGCCACGTTCCTGGGCGTTCACGACGGACTTTTCACCGGCTCCATCGAAGCGCTGGCCTCGCAGGAACAGCAGGATGCCTGGCTCCCCGATATCTATTCGCTCAAAAAGATCGGCGCCTTCGGACTCACCGAACCCCTGGGTGGCTCCGACGTGGCCGGCGGAACCCGCACCACTGCACAGCGCGACGGCGACACCTGGGTCCTTAACGGAGCCAAGCGGTGGATCGGCAACGCCACATTCTCCGACTGGGTGGTCATCTACGCCCGTGACCTCGCCGACAACCAGGTCAAAGGCTTCATGGTGGACACCTCCCTCCCCGGTTTCAGTGCCACCAAGATCGAAAACAAGATCTCCTTGCGCACTGTCCAGAACGCCGACATTGTCCTGGAGAACGTGGTGGTTCCCGACTTCTTCAAACTGGCCGGCGCCAACAGCTTCCGGGACACCAACAAGGTCCTCAAGGTCACGCGGCTCGCTGTTGCCTGGCAGGCAGTCGGCCAGCAGTTGGCGGCGTTCGATGTGGCCCGCCGTTACGCCGTGGAACGCCACCAGTTCGGCCGGCCGCTGGCATCCTTCCAGTTGGTCCAAAGCCAGTTGGTGCAGATCCTGGGTAACGCTGTCAGCTCCATGGGCATGATGGTCCGGCTTTCCCAGCTCGAGGATGCCGGCCAGGCCAAGGATGAGCAGTCCGCCCTGGCCAAGGCATTCACCACCGCCCGGATGCGCGAAAGCGTCGCCATCGGTCGCAGCCTGCTGGGTGGCAACGGCATTGTGACCGACTTCGAGATGGCCAAGATCTTCGCGGATGCCGAAGCGATCTACTCCTACGAGGGGACCCATGAGGTCAACACACTCGTGACAGGGCGTGCCATTACCGGGATCTCAGCCATCGTCTAGTGCCCTGAACCGAGCGGGCGTCACCGGCAGGAGGATGGACGGGCGCAGATCCGTCACGAAGTCCAGGGGATTGACGTAGGCGTCGCCCCGCCTGACCCCCCAGTGGACGCAGGGGAGTGAGCCGCAATGGCCGGGCTTGAGCATGCCGACGGTTTCGCCTTTGGCCACCACATCCCCGGCCGTCAGGGTACTCTCCACAGGCTCGAAGCTGCTGCGGAGCCCGTCCCCATGATCAATCGTGATGACGGGGCGGTCCACCACCACTCCCACGAAGCTGACAGTACCGGCCTCCGGGGAGGCAACCGGAACGCCGTCGTGCGTTGCCTCAAGGTCAACGCCGCGATGGCCGCTCATCCACGGCTTGTCCGGTGGATCGAAGGCGCGCAGCACCGCCGGTCTGGGGGAAAGCGGCCAGACCCAGGACGCGTGTGGAGCCGCCGCCTGGGTCGCCGCAGCCTGGGGCGTTGGGTACTGAATCCCGGCCGACGGCGGTGAGCCCGTCTGCGGGGCGGCCGCCTGCGGAACCGCTGCGGCGGCGGGCAATACCAGCACTGCGGCGAGGAGGAATGCGGCTTTCATGTCCCCAGCATTCCGGGTCCCGGCAGGGGGCAACAGGGACCGTTCAGGCCATGTGGAAAACCCCTGCCCTGGGCAGATTGGCTGTCCGGTGGTGAGGGGCTCCTGTAGTACACTTGGTGGAGCAGTTTGCTGTGCCCTCAACGCTTCAGCGTCAGCACGCCTCATTCAGGAGTGCGGGGGAGCAGCAGCTGACTACGCGCATCCAGCCCTCCACATGTCGAAGCCCTGGCTTCCTGTGCGGAGGATTGTGCCTCTTGCGGTCACGGCCTCACGGTCCTGATGAGAGGTGCAAGGGATGCCAGGAGCACGGCCCGGCTTGGGCCACGCTAAAACAACCGTCAACTATTGGCAGGGTAAGAGGGCCTCACGGCTTTCTCATGAATGACCTGCCGGAAGGAGCGCCGGCATGCCCGTCGTAACTATGCGCCAGCTGCTTGACAGCGGCGTCCACTTTGGACACCAGACCCGCCGTTGGAACCCGAAGATGAAGCGATTCATCTTCACGGAGCGCAACGGCATCTACATCATTGACCTTCAGCAGTCACTGTCCTACATCGACCGTGCCTACGAGTTCGTGAAGGCCACCGTTGCACACGGCGGCACCGTTCTCTTCGTCGGCACCAAGAAGCAGGCCCAGGAAGCAATTGCTGAGCAGGCCACCCGCGTGGGCCAGCCCTACGTGAACCAGCGCTGGCTCGGCGGTATGCTGACCAACTTCCAGACCGTTTCCAAGCGCATCCAGCGCATGAAGGAACTGGAAGAGATCGACTTCGACGACGTCGCCGGTTCCGCTTACACCAAGAAAGAGCTGCTGCTCCTTCGCCGTGAACTCACCAAGCTGGAAACCAACCTTGGCGGTATCCGCAACCTGACCAAGGCACCCTCCGTGCTCTGGATCGTGGACACCAAGAAGGAACACCTCGCCGTTGACGAAGCCAAGAAGCTCAACATCCCCGTTGTAGCCATCCTGGACACGAACTGCGATCCTGACGAAGTCGACTTCCCGATCCCGGGCAACGACGACGCCATCCGCTCCGTGAACCTGCTGACCCGCGTTGTCGCGGACGCCGTTGCTGAGGGCCTCATCGCCCGCAACCAGCGTGCAACCGGCACCACCGAGGCTCCGGAAGAGCCGCTGGCCGAGTGGGAGCGCGAACTCCTCGAGGGCAGCAAGGCTGAAGAGGCTGCTC
>NZ_QAIQ01000119.1 GCF_003061105.1 Arthrobacter sp. HMWF013 | reverse complement strand
GTCCAGCACCACGGCGCGCAAATCGCCGCCGTGCTCGGCAGCCACCCGGCGCTGGCGCTGGTACCCGGCGCCGCGGCGGATGATCTTCTCGACGTCGGTCAGTTCGTCGGGGCAGCCGAGCTTCGCTGCCACCGGCTCGAGCCGGTTGAGGGTTTCCATCAGGTGCTCCGTGACCAGCTTCTCGTTGCCGGCAGCGTCCAGGATGATGATGGCGTCCATGCCGTAACGGGCGGCTCGCCACTTGTTTTCCTGGATGTGCCACGGGGGCATGGTGGGGATGGTTCCGCCGTTGTCCAGGGTGGTGGAGAACTCGTCCACGAGGCACTGGGTGAGGGCGGCAATCGCGCCGACTTCCTCCAGGGTGGCGAGGCCGTCGCAGATGCGCATCTCGATGGTGCCGAACTGCGGGACGGGCCGGATGTCCCAGCGGATTTCGGACAAAGAGTCGATCACCCCGGTCGTGAACATGTCCTGGGCGTAGGACTCGTATTCTTCCCATGACCGGAACTGGAACGGCAGGCCAGCTGTGGGCAGCTGCTGGAACATCAGGGCACGCTGTGATGCGTAGCCGGTGTCCTCGCCGCCCCAGAACGGGCTCGACGCCGAGAGCGCCTGGAAGTGCGGGAAATAGTTGACCAGCCCGTCGAGTACCGGAAGGGCCTTTTCGCGCCGGTCCAGCCCCACATGGACGTGCACGCCGTAGATGACCATCTGCCGGCCCCACCACTGGGTGCGGTCGATCAGTTTGGCGTACCTGGCCTTGTCCGTGACCGGCTGGAGCTGCGGCGGGCTGAACGGGTGGCTGCCTGCGCAGAAGATCTCCACGCCCATCGGATCGGTGATCTCGCGGACGGCTGCGAGCGACCGGCTGAGGTCTTCCTTGGCTTCGCCGGCGGTCTCGCAGATGCCGGTGACCAGCTCCACCGTGTTCAGCAGCAGTTCCTGCTTGATGTGCGGGTGTTCGTCGTCTTCGTTCAGTTCGGGGTGCTTGGCCGCAACACCGCGGAGTACCTCGTTGGCCACCGAGGCCAGTTCGCCGGTCTCACCGTCAACGAGTGCCAGCTCCCATTCCACACCAAGAGTTGATTGCTTCGATGAAGCGAAATCAATCTTCATGCGTTCCCCTAACTGTTCCCGTTGTGCCCGGCGCACGCCGCGTTCAAGTCTAGTGCAGGGGTAGCATGGTTCCGATGGCCTTGTTCCCGCGGACGTGTGACTCTTTTCATCAAACCACCCTTATTCTGGCTGCTGCCGCCACCGTAGCCGCGATGGCTGGCTGCTCGGCTGTCCCCGCCGCCGCTCCCGTGTCATCGGGCTCCGTTTCCGCCTCTCCAGCAGCTTCCGCCACAGCTTCGCCCACGGGATCACCGAGCCCGACGACGGCACCCCCGCCCGCTTCCCCCGCACCGGACCCGGGGCTGCGGTCCCTTGGCTGGGGTCCTGAACAGCGGGACCAGGACACCGCCGCCGCGGCTGTGGCTGCGATGTCGGTGGAGCAGAAGGCAGGCCAGGTGCTCATGCCGTTCTACACCGGCACGAACGTGGAAGCACACGCGGCCACCATTGAACGGCTGCATCTCTCGGGCTCCATCATCATGGGCGACAATGTCCCCCTTGATGCCAACGGCAAGGTGGACCCGGTTGCCATGACGGCGATCAACACGCGGCTGGCCCAGGCCGCCCGCGCTGACGGCAGGCCATGGCCCGGACTGATCGGCGTGGACCAGGAGGGCGCGGTCTTTTCCCTCCTCTTTTCCCCCCTTACCGTCTGCACAACCCCCATGAGTTACGGCTCCGCCAGCAATTTGGCCCTCGCCAAGGAGGCTGCAAACGGCCTCGCCGCCGAACTGGCGCCGTTGGGCTTCAACGTGGACTTCGCCCCGGACACGGATGTGACCGTGGGCCCGGCGGATCCCACCATCGGAGCCCGCTCCATGTCCGGGAACCCCGACGCCGCCGGGGTGCTGGGCGTTGCGTTCTTCGAAGGCATGCTGGCGGGCGGGGTCCTGCCGGCGGTCAAGCATTTTCCCGGGCACGGTTCAGTCGCTGTGGACTCGCACCATGACCTTCCGGTGCAGCCCGCCGGCCTGGACGAGCTCAAAGCCCGCGACTGGAAGCCGTTCCAGGCTGCCATCACAGCCGGCGCGCCCATGGTCATGACAGGGCACATCGCCGTGCCCGCCCTCGAACCCGGCGTCCCGGCGTCGTTATCCGGGCCCACCTACGCCGCACTGCGGGGGCTGGGCTTCAACGGCGTCGCCATCACCGATGCCCTCAACATGGGTGCGGTGAAGAAGCACTACCCGGGTGGCTCCGCCGCCCCGGCAGCGCTGTCCGCCGGCGCGGACCTGCTGCTGATGCCGGCTGACGCGGGCCTGGCCCACGCCGCCATCGTGCAGGCCGTTGCCGCCGGCGCGCTGCCCGCTGAGAGGCTCACCGAAGCCGCACAGCGTGTCGCGACCATGCTGACCTGGCGCGGGCGCGTTGCCGCACAACCTGCCCCACCAGCGGGAGCGGCGCCGGGAAGCGGCAACGCGCTGTCCGCCAGTGTCTCCGCCGCAGCGGTCACCGTGGTGTCCGGGGCGTGCAGCGGGCCCCTGGCCCCGGGCAGTGTCCAGCTCGCCGGTGGTTCGCCGCAGGACAGGGCGCGCTTCGCGGCGGCCGCTGCGAAGGCCGGGCTGGCCACCGGGAGCGGCCCGCTGGTGACCCTCATCGGCTACAACGGGCCTCCTGCTGACGGCGACATCGCCGTGGCACTGGATGCGCCCTGGCCCTTGCGTGCCTCCACTGCCCCCACGAAAATCGCGCTGTACGGCCGGACCCAGGGCGCCTTCGATGCGCTGGCGAACGTCCTGGCAGGGAAGGCTGCTGCACCGGGGAAGCTGCCCGCCGCCGTCGGAACCTTCCCCGCGGGAACCGGCTGCCCCTAGAATCCGCCGCGGCTGATTGCCGGGGCAACCCCATGAGCAGGGCAAGCGGCGCTTTAATGGACGGGTGCCCATACTCAATAAAGACATGACCCTGTGTATCTCGCTCTCGGCCCGGCCCAGCAACAACGGGACCCGTTTCCATAACCACCTCTACGACCAGCTGGGCCTGAACTGGATCTACAAGGCCTTCGCGCCCACGGATCTTGCCCAGGCGATCGCCGGCGTCCGCGGCCTCGGGATCCGCGGCTGCGCGGTGTCCATGCCCTACAAGGAAGATGTGATCGCGCTCGTGGATGAGCTGGACCCCTCCGCGAAAGCCATCGACTCCGTCAACACGATCGTGAACACCAACGGACACCTCAAGGCATACAACACCGATTACACGGCCATTGAGCAGCTGCTGGCGGTCAACGCCGTTCCCACTGACTACTCGGTACTGGTCCAGGGTGCCGGCGGCATGGCGAAAGCGACCGTCGCTGCGCTGCGGGACGCAGGATTCACGGACGTCACAGTGATTGCGCGGAACGAGGCCACCGGGCGGGCGCTCGCAGAGCAGTACGGGTTCCGGTGGCAGGCAGAGCTCGACGGCGGGACGGCCGCCCTGATCATCAACGTCACGCCGATTGGCATGGAGGGCGGTCCGGAAGCCGACTCGCTGGCGTTCCCCGAAACTGTGATCGCCGCGGCCAAAGTGGTGTTCGACGTCGTGGCACTCCCGGCTGAAACACCCCTGATCACGGCGGCACGCATCGCCGGAAAACCGGTCATCACGGGCGCGGAAGTGGCCACCATCCAGGCATTGGAGCAGTTTGTGCTCTACACGGGTGTCCGTCCCACCGACGAACAGGTCCGTGCCGCCGAAGAGTTCATGCGCGCGCAGTAAGGCGCAGACAGCAACGGCTTAGACGGGTTCCACCGCGATGGCCACCCGGTCCTCCCCGATGCGGGTCAGGACCAGGGTGGCTGTTGTGGTTCCGGCCTTTTTGCCGGTTCTAACTCCGGCCAGAAGCTGCTTGCGCAGTTCCTCAGGCGTGACGGACGTGCCGCGCTTCTTGATATCCAGCACGCCGATGCCGTTGTCCTTGACCCAGGCTTTGAGCGCCTTGACGTTGTACGGCATCACTTCCAGGACCTTGTAGGCCCGGGCGAACGGTGTGTCCACCAGTTCCGGCGCGCAGATGTACGCGATGTGCTCATCCAGCAGGTGCCCGTTGAGCTCACGTGCGACGTCGGCCACCAGGCCTGCGCGGATCACTGCACCATCCGGCTCGTAGAGATACCCCTCGGGCGGACCCACCGGCGCTACCGGTCCGCCGTCGAAATCCTCCGCGCTGGTGAGCTCGGCGGCGCCCTGCGGCCCCAGCAGCAGCGCAGCCCGGCGGATTCCCGGCCGGCGCACCGCGTTGAACCAGAGCGTCACCTCGGTGACGTCGCCGGCCACCGATACCCACTGCGCTTCGCAGTCCGCCGGCACCGATTCGTGCGGCATTCCGGGGCCCATCTTGACCCCGACAGCGCGTCCCGTGGCCGCCAGCGATTCCACAAAGGAAAGCGGCGGCGAAAACGCCTCAGGGTCCCAGATCCTTTTGGTGCCCGACGTCGACGTGGTCCGGCGTGCGGGATCCAGCCAGACGCCGTCGACCCCTTCCAGGGAAACAGCGGTGGCATCCGAATGCACCACCGTGGCGTTGGGGAATGGAATGAGATTCACCGTGGCGCAGGCAGCAGTGGTCTCGTCCATCTCCACGGCAGTGACGGTGATGTCCATCGAGGCGAGGGCAAGGGAGTCCGCGGCGAGTCCGCAGCCGAGGTCAGCCACGTGGCGGATGCCGGCTTGGGCGAAGCGTTCCGCGTGGCGGGCCGCAACGTTGAGGCGGGTGGCCTGTTCCAGGCCTGCCTGCGTGAAAAGCATGCTTCGGGCGAACTCGCCGAATTTGAGTTCGGCCTTGGTGCGCAGCCTCGACTGGGTGAGGACTGCAGACACCAGTTCGGGGGAGTGGCCCGCTTTGCGGAGCGCCGAATTGAGCTCAAAGGCCTTGTCTTCGCGGTAGGGTCCCAGGGACGCCAGCAGCTCCCAGCCTTCGCTGGTGAGGAGTGGGGCGATCTGGTCCTGCGGTGCTTGAGCCATGGGTTCAAGCGTAGTGGAGATGGCCCGGCAGCCCGTTCCCGCTAGGGTGGAAGGCATGACAGACAGTGCAGGCAGCCAGCCGTCCGAACCGCCCCGATCCACGAATGCGGACCTGGTGAAGTTCGCCCGCCCGGCGCTGATTGCCGGTTCTGCCGTGGCTGTGGTCTGCATCGCGCTGCTGGTCATCATCTTCTTCCTGGACACCTTCAACGCCACGGTCTACTCGGTGGGCGGCAAGGATATCCAGGACGCAACGGACGAAGCACGTGACATTCGCGGCCTCTACGCAGGGGCCCGCATCGGCGGGATCATCCTGCTGGTCATCTCGCTGCTGGCCGCCATAGGCGCCGCCGTGGTGCTCTACCTCAGGCGCGGCACCACCACTGACGGAACCGACGACGGCGACGAGGACGTCGACTTCGAGGACCTCGCGGGACGTTGAGGCTGTTCACTGGGGACATAATTCTGGCACTCGCCTTGACCGAGTGCTAACTACTTACATAGAGTCGTCATTAGCACTCTCCCTAGGAGGGTGCTAACACATGAAGAGCTTTCAGCCAGGCTGCTGCCGGCACCGCGACGACGGTCAGCCAGCCACGGCGGAACAGTTTTCCAGTCCATAAATTTGCTGACGTAAAGGAGAGGTCCGAGTGTCGGTCTCTATTAAGCCTCTTGAGGATCGTATTGTTGTCCGCCCGCTCGAAGCCGAGCAGACCACGGCTTCCGGCCTGGTTATCCCGGACTCCGCACAGGAGAAGCCGCAGGAAGGCGAAGTTGTTGCAGTAGGCCCCGGCCGCTTCGATGACAACGGCAACCGCGTTCCCCTCGATGTTGCCATCGGCGACGTCGTTATCTACTCGAAGTACGGCGGAACCGAAGTCAAGCACAGCGGCACCGAGTACCTCGTGCTCTCCGCCCGCGACGTCCTGGCGATCGTCGTAAAGTAACTCTTTGGATCCCCGCGCCGCTGAACCTGCACCCTGCCGGTCAGCTGCGCGGGGTTTCTGTCTTGAAAGGACAAAACCATGGCAAAGCAGCTTGCGTTTAACGACGCTGCCCGCCGGTCACTTGAAGCCGGCATCGACAAGCTCGCCAACACTGTCAAGGTGACGCTCGGCCCCCGCGGCCGCAACGTTGTTCTCGACAAAAAGTGGGGAGCACCCACCATCACCAACGACGGCGTCACCATCGCCCGTGAAGTTGAGCTTGATGACCCGTTCGAGAACCTTGGCGCACAGCTGGCCAAGGAAGTAGCCACCAAGACCAACGACGTTGCCGGCGACGGCACCACCACCGCCACCGTCCTCGCACAGGCACTGGTCAAGGAAGGCCTGCGCAACGTTGCTGCCGGCGCTGCTCCGGGCCAGATCAAGCGCGGCATCGAGGTTTCCGTTGAAGCCGTTGCCGCCCGCCTGCTCGAGAACGCACGCCCGGTTGAAGGCACCCAGGTGGCCAACGTTGCTGCCATCTCGGCCCAGAGCGACGAAATCGGCGAGCTCCTCGCCGAGGCATTCGGCAAGGTCGGCAAGGATGGTGTGATCACCATCGAGGAGTCCTCCACCACGCAGACCGAGCTGGTCCTCACCGAAGGCATGCAGTTCGACAAGGGCTACCTGTCCCCGTACTTCGTCACCGACGCAGAGCGCCAGGAAGCCGTCCTCGAGGACGCCCTCATCCTGATCAACCAGGGCAAGATCTCCTCCGTGCAGGAATTCCTGCCGCTGCTGGAAAAGGCGCTGCAGAGCTCCAAGCCGCTGTTCATCATTGCTGAAGACGTCGACGGCGAGGCCCTTTCCACGCTGATCGTGAACCGTATCCGCGGCACCCTGAACGTGGTTGCCGTCAAGGCTCCGGGCTTCGGCGACCGCCGCAAGGCCATGCTGCAGGACATCGCCACCCTCACCGGTGCGCAGGTTGTCTCCGCGGAACTGGGCCTCAGCCTGGACACCGTTGGCCTTGAGGTGCTGGGTACTGCCCGCCGCATCACGGTCACCAAGGACAACACCACCATTGTTGACGGCGCCGGTTCCGCAGAAGACGTCGCAGCCCGGGTTTCCCAGCTGCGCGCCGAGCTGACCCGCACCGACTCCGACTGGGACAAGGAAAAGCTCCAGGAACGTCTGGCCAAGCTGGCTGGCGGCATCGGCGTGATCAAGGTCGGCGCAGCCACCGAGGTTGAGCTGAAGGAAAAGAAGCACCGCATCGAAGATGCAGTGTCCTCCACCCGCGCCGCCCTCGAAGAAGGCATCGTGGCCGGCGGCGGTTCCGCGCTGATCCACGCACTGAAGGCCCTCGACGAGGACCCGGCAGTGAAGGCCCTCGAAGGCGACGCCGCCGCAGCTGTGGGCATCGTCCGCCGCGCGCTGGTCCAGCCGCTGCGCTGGATCGCCCAGAACGCCGGCTTCGACGGTTACGTCGTCACGGCCAAGGTTGCCGAACTCGAAACCAACAACGGCTTCAACGCCAAGTCGGGCGAGTACGAGGACCTGATCGCCGCCGGTGTCATCGACCCGGTGAAGGTCACGCGTGCGGCCCTCCGCAACGCAGCCTCCATCGCCGCGCTGGTTCTCACCACCGAGACC
>NZ_QAIQ01000118.1 GCF_003061105.1 Arthrobacter sp. HMWF013 | reverse complement strand
AGTTTAAGCCTGGCGAGCTGATCGGCACCATTGACACACTCAAGGCCCGGACGGGATTCGCCCGCTCGACTGTCGGCGAGGCCATCCGCCTCCTGACGGACCGCGGGCTGGCGGAGATCCGCCCCGGGCGCGGTGGCGGACTCTACGCGACGGCGTCCGGGCCCGTCGTGCGCATCCGCCACACCCTCCTGGCGGTCGCCGACTCCCCCGCCTCCGTCGTCGAGGCCGTGGCCGTCCGGGAGGCACTCGAGGTTCTGATCGACATTGACGCCGCACAGCACCGCACCCCCGCGGACGTCGCAGATCTCAAAAAGCTTGTCGGAAAGCTCAAAACAGCAGCCGGCAAGAGCAGGACAGAGTTCTTGCTCGCGAACTGGGACCTGCACGAGCGCATCGCCCTCATTTCACCCAATCAGACGGCCTCAGCGCTCTACCTTTCGATGACGCGGTTCGTCCGCGATCAGGCGGTCACTGCCACGCACGACGACGATCCCCAGTCACCGGCCGAGTGGCTGCAGGTCCGGCTGGAGGTTCACCAGGAACTGGTCGCAGCCATCATCGCCGGTGACATCCCGCGTGTGAAGCAGGCCATCGAGAACCACGCCGGACTGCTCACCACGAGGTAGCAGTCCGGCGTCATTGCCTCTTATGAAGGCCGAGGCTAGTTATGGACCTTGACCGACGCCGAGCCCACGGCCTGGTGGCGGTGCGCGTTGTCGACGATGCGGTTCGCCAGGACGCCAAGCCGCTCGACCTCGACCTCGACAACGTCACCGGGCTGCAGCAGCCACGGAGGCGTGCGTGCATATCCGACACCTGACGGGGTCCCGGTGGCGAGAAGGTCGCCGGGGTTGATCGTAAAGCTCCTTGAGATGTGGGCCAGCGTCTCACCGACGCCGAAGATCATCTGCGCGGTACTGCCGTGCTGGACGACGACGCCGTTGACCCGCGTCTCCAATTGAAGACCGTCGCGAAGATCACCAACTTCTGCGGCAGGAACCATCGGGCCGAGCGGTCCGGACCTATCACCGTTCTTCCCCATGATCCATTGCGAGGTCAGCTTCTGCGCCCTGCGCGAGGTGACGTCATTGAACGTCGAGTATCCGATCACGGCCGCGAGCGCCTCCTCGGGAGTCGCGTCGACCAGCGGCGATCCGACCCACGCCATGACCTCGCCTTCCCAATCAAGTCCGTCCTCGCCGGACGGCACAGGGATTTCCGCCCCGTCGGTGCTCAGCGACGCCGGCCAGCGCGCGAAGAGTGTGGGGAACTCCGGCAGGTCCTGGTCCCGGAACGACCCCTCGTTGACGTGGTCAAGGTAGTTCAGGCCCACGCAGATGACGCGGGCGCTCTTGACGACGGGAGGGACCATGTCGGCTGGATCTACGGAGACCTTGCGTCCGGGCGGAGCCATGAGGTGCATTTCGGGCGAGGCCCAGAAAGCGTCGGCTTCGGCCATGACCGCCATCTCGGTGCCGTCATCACTCAAGGCTCCGACGAGAACAGAGCCATCGCCCTGTTTGAGGCCAACAATACGCATGTGTTCTCCAATTTTCTTTGGGTAAATGTGTCCTGGACAAGGACATATCGCTCGTATGTCTGAGGCCGCACCACGGCCTGCTGCTGCGTCCGTTAGCCGGCGGAGCGGATCACGATCATGCTGGCGGGCAGGTTGGTCCGGTTATGGACGGTGCGCAGCGTCCCGGGTGTGAAGTGAACGGAGTCGAACGGGCCAAGGACTTCCTCGGCGCCCTCGCTGGTCATGACGAGTTCGCCTGAAACAACGACGTACACCGTTTCGGCCGACTGGGGTGCCAATTCTGCTGCGCCGCCGGGAAGGTAGTGGGAGAGGACCACTGTGAAGTCCGTCGTCGGAGTGGCTTCCCCGCCTTGAAGGCGGACCGGTCCCACGCCCTCGTGCCCCACCGGGTGGAACGGTTCGGCGTCGGTGACCCTTGTTACTCGCATGCTCATGACATTGCACCTGTTTCTGTGTAGACGGGAGAGTTGCTGAGGGCGGCGCGCAGTGATTCCAGCAGACGCGGAACGTCATCGGGAGTGCCGGTGCCATAGATATAGAAGTCGGGACGGGACAGGACCACGTTGCATCCGTGGCCCGCAAACCAAGCGCGGTAGTCGCCGTCGACATCACGGATCGGGCCGTCTTCGGAGAGCGAGCTAGCGGTGCCGCCCATCCTGGCGAACCACGCCTGGTGCTCGGCTGGGACGTTGGCCAGCGGGTCGACGTCGAGTCCGATGAGCTGCCAGGTGCCGCCGATTACGTCGTCGTAGAGCCCGCTGACGCCATCCACTTCGACCCGCGCCTGGACTGAGAGCCTTCCGGCGTTTCCGTCTTCGGCCGCTGTGATGGACGGCTGGCCAAGTTTGGGGTGGGGTGGCTCGACGGTTACCGCCTCGGGATCATTGAGCAGGGCAATCATGTCTTTGTCCCGATCGGCTGCGCGGCGCGGATCCAGCTCGCACACCATCTCACCGACCGCGACTGCTTCCTCGATGATCTCGCGCACGTGGGCCCCGCGCTCAGGGCCGTACGAGTCCAGGATTGACGTGTCTGCAAGGCCCGAGGCGACCATGGAAAGGCGCCAGGTCAGCGCCCGCGCGTCCCGGAGACCGGCGCACAGTCCCTGCCCGAGAAATGGGGGCATCAGGTGGGCAGCATCCCCGGCAAGGAAGACGCGGCCGCGTCGCCAGTCCTGCGCCCAGCGGGCGCGGAAGGTGTAGACCGCGTGACGTTCGAGCCGTGCGTTCTCAGGGGTCACGTCCCATGGCTCCATGAGGCGCCATGCAGTCTCGGACCGGCCCAATTCCCCAACAGAGCAATCAGCCCGGCGCATGAATTCAAAGCGCCGGCGGCCAGGCCCGCTGTTCACGGCCGTGGCCGGCTGGTCCGGGTCGCAGTATTGGGTGACAAAGGCGTCCCACTGCCGATCCACCAGAGGTACGTAGTCGACGACGAGCCAGTCCGCCTCGAAATCGGAGTCGACGCTCTCGATACCAAGCAGGTCACGGATGACGCTGTTCGCCCCGTCAGCTGCGATGAGCCAACTGCCGCGCAGTTGCTCCTGGTCCGACCCGTCCTCCGTTCGGCTCATTGTCAGGATGACGCCTTCGGCATCCTGTTCCACCGCTTCAGCGGACCAGCCTCGGCGCAGCTCCACAGAGGGAATTTCCTCCGCCATTGACTCGAGCACCTCTTCGAGATCCGGCTGGTAGAAACCATTGGTGTTCGCCCAGCCCGATTCGGCTGGCCGGTTCCAGTTGATGGCACGGAGCAGCGTGCCCGCGCCGTTGCGGATCTGGTAACCACCCCGTTCACCACGAGAGGGCTCGAACAGGCCGGCGTGCTCCTCCATGGTTCCAACTGCCTGGAGGATCCGGAGGGCTTCGTGGTCGATGGTGCAGGCCCGCGGCATCGGGTACCGTGATGGCCATTTCTCAACCACCGTGACGCGCCAACCCTCACGCGCCAGCAGGATCGCTGCGACGAGACCGACCGGCCCCGCCCCGACCACCAGGAAGTCGACCTGCCCGGCCTTGTCCATAGCGGGTAAATTCGCTAGACGCTTCATTGCTGTGTCCGATCTGCTCAACCTCACCAGGAGGAGTGCACTGGCGGGATCTTTCCGATGGATCTTGGCCGGAAGACCCCGCGTTCTAAAACATAATAACGGTTAGGTTCTTTCTAGATGTTCCCCACTGGACCCACCCCATGTCAAGTGTTTCGACCTGGCGGGCGCGATCGGGCTGAGCGACTAAACCATCATAACCGTTGACATCGTTCCGACGATCTGGTGTGATTCTAGGACCGGCGCCCAAACTGTATGTACGGCGCCGGCTTTCCCGGGCAGTCAAAGCTGACTACCTGGCCCTGCACCCAAGGTGCGGAGGGCAGATGTATTGATGGAGGTTGTAATGCCTAAGGACTTTGATCCTGGATTGTTCCGCGAGACGCTGGGACATTACCCCACCGGAGTGGCGGTAGTGACGGCGGTTACCGAGGATGGCAACCCCGTCGGCATGGTCGTCGGAACGTTCTCCTCCGTATCCCTGGATCCGCCGCTGATCGCGTTTTTTCCGATGAGCAACTCGCGCAGCTTCGCACAGCTCAGGACCGCCCGGACGTTCTGCATAAACGTCCTCGCGTCTGACCAGGAACCGCTCTGCCGCGCTCTCGCGACGGGCGGAGCAAACAAGTTCGACGGCGTCACGTGGCGGCCAGGGCCGCTGGGCTCACCGATTCTTGAGGGCGCCGTTTCCTGGATCGAGTGCACTTTCGAAGACGTCCGCGAAGCGGGCGACCACTACATCGTTCTGGGCCTCGTCCAGGAGTATGCCCTCGAACGCTCGACACTGCCCTTGCTGTTCTTCCAGGGCGGCTACGGGAGATTTACACCGGGGTCACTGGTGGCAACACCGGATCCCGAACTGATCCAGGCAGCGCAGTTTGCCGAAACGATCCGGTCCCAGGTTGAGGACGTGAGCAACGAGTTCGGCGTCAACTGCAGTGTCCTCGCCAGGATACGCTGGGACGCCATCCAGGTGCTTGCCGCCAATCAGGGATCCGCGGTTGAGCCTTTCCCCCTCGGCCACCGGCAGCCCATCATCCCGCCCCTCGGAGCAGCTTTCCTGGGCGACTCCCCAACAGCTGAAGTGGACGAATGGCTTGGCCGAGCACCCGACGACGGCCAGGAGCGCCGTGATCTCAATCTTGCCCTGCTGGGCAAAGTACGCGACCGCGGATACTCCATCCTCGCGGCCCGGCCGGACGCCTTCAACCGGTACCAGGCTGCGCTTTCCGAATTCGAGCTGTCCGACCGCCTGCCCCGCAAGGAGCGCCTGGTGCGGCATGCAGCAGCGGAGCTGGCCGACCTCTTCTGCCCTGACCTCGAACCAGGCCAGCAGTACGACATCGCATCGATCGTCGTCCTCCTGCCCACCCCGTCCGACTTGCCGACAATGGCGCTGAGAATGACCGGACTTCCAGCTTCCTCAACAACAGAACAGATTGAGTCCTGGATCCACGCACTGAAAGACATCGCCGGCAAAGCCGCGGCAGTTACCGGGACGCGCCGGTAATAGAGACAACGCCTTCGCGATCGCGAAGGGTCCTGGGCCACGCACGCACCTGTGCGTTACGCCTGTGGGGCTGACGCGCGGTCAGATTCAGCCTCACCTTTGCCATCTGAATCAGGGAGACATCATGATCAAGCCACTTGACGGAATTACGGTGGTTGACCTCAGCAGGGCCCTTGCCGGGCCCTACTGCACTGCGTTGCTCGCCGATATGGGTGCCAGCATCATCAAGGTCGAAAGTATCAACGGCGGCGACACCGCCCGCCAATGGCCTCCGTTTGAAAACGAGCACAGTCTTTATTTCGACGCCGTGAACCGCAACAAAAAGTCCATATGCCTCAACTTCTATTCCGCCGAGGGACGGGCGATCCTGGACAGGCTTATCGCCACTGCTGACGTCCTGGTGGAGAACTTCAAGCTCGGAACCCTCGAAAAATTGGGGCTGACAAAGGGACGCCTGAAGGAGCTCAGCCCCGGGCTCGTCGTCGCCTCCGTTAACGGCTTCGGCACAACCGGCCCGCTCAAAGACGACGCCGGCCTGGACCAGGTAATCCAGGGAATGTCCGGACTCATGTCGGTGACCGGTGCCAGCACAACCTACCGGGTAGGGGTGCCGATCGTGGATATCACATCAGGAATGGTCAGTGCGTTCGGTATCGTGTCGGCGCTGCTGGGACGAAGCTCCGGCAAACCCGTCAGCCACGTCTCGACGTCCCTTCTGGAAACGGCGCTGAACCTCTCGGTGTTCCAGGGCCAGCGGGCACTCAGCCTCAACGAGACCCCGGCCCCTCAAGGGAATAACCACCCAACGATCGCGCCTTACGGCACGTTCGCAACCGCAACCGGACCTATTAACATTGCCGTTGGCAACGACAAGCACTGGCACACGTTCTGCGACTTGCTCGAGGTGCCACTGGCAGCCAAGGATCCCCGTTTCAGCACCGGCGCGCTCCGGTCAGCCAACAGGGATCAGTTGACGGAGCTCATCGAGTCGGCCCTGTCGACAAAGACAGCCGAGGAGTGGATCTCCCTGATCAGCCAGTCAGGCATCCCGTGCGGCCCGATCTACGACTACGCGCAGGCCCTGGCGACCGAGCAGGTAGCCACTCTGGGGCTTGTTCAACAGAGCCGCCGACGCGACGGCACGGCGCTGCCGCTGGTGAGGGGGCCACTGAGCCTTGACGGCGAGGCCAGCGAAATTCTGTCGCCGCCTCCCCTGCTGGGTGAACACACCGCAGAAATCCTCGCTGACATCGGCGTCACCGATGAGGAAGTTGGGTGGCTTGAGGCCAATGGCCACCTGAAAACCACCAAGCAAACCGCCGAAGCAGCGCGATGAGCAGCGCGGCCGCATTTGCCCGGATAGGCGTTAACGTCGCCGACGGGGTGGCCTGGGTGACCATTGACAACCCTGCCAAGAAGAACGCGCTGACAAGGTCCATGTGCCTGCAGATCCAGGAACTCATGCCCACACTCGAAAAGGATCCGGCAGTCACTGTCGTGGCAGTTCGAGGCGCCGGCACCACGTTCAGCGCAGGCGCCACGATCAACGAACTGTCCTCGGTACTTTTGGACCGGCAAGAGGACAACACCTATGTCGACCAGCTCAGCCTGGCCGATCAGGCCATTACCTCCATCACAAAACCCACCGTCGCGCTGGTCGACGGGGCGTGCATGGGCGGTGGCTGGCAGATCGCCTCAGCCTGCGATTTCATCATTGCGAGCCAACGCTCTGTATTCGCCATCACCCCGGCCAAGATCGGCATCATCTACCCACGGGCCGGGATCGAGCGGCTGGTGCGGCAAGTCGGGCATGCCAATGCAAAGTTCATTCTCTTTACGGGCGAAACGTTCAACACCGCCCGTGCCCTGGACCTCGGACTGGTGGCCGAGGTGGTTCCTGACGACGAGTTTGACGACCGATGCAGGTCCCTGCTTCACACGCTCCGGAACCGCTCCAGATTCTCCACACACTCCATGAAGCGCCTTGTGGATCTGACGGCCAGCAATGACCCTCGTATTGACCAGGAATGGGAGAACGCGTGGGCAGCCATGACGGACGGCCCGGACATGGGAATTGGTATTACTGCGTTCATGAACCGGGAGCAGCCGGAGTTCACCTGGAGCCCCATCGGACGCACACGCACCTGAAGCTGCTGCGGATCCCTCCTCGGTTCCGACGGACAAAAGGCACACGCGGCAACCGATCAGAGCTGCCGTCGCATCCTCGAGGCTGGTGGTCGCTGCTTCCAAGCCGGGTATTTATAAACAACTGTTGAGTTTCGGCGTCAAACCCCGTACCGTCTATACCATCCCCCCATTGACAGTGATCCAAGTCTCGGTCGATAATCGAAAAACCATACTAACCATCACGATGATTTATAGGAGTATGCATGCGGTTGACGGATGCCCGACATGGGGAAAGAGTCGCAGTTGCAGCAGACCCGCACGGGGTACTGGCGGCAGTAGTCGACTCCCCCGGTACGGAACCTCGGCTGGGCACTGTCGTTCTGCCGTCGCGGACGGCCGGAACCAGCCTCGTGGCCGTTGTGGCTGCACCGTTGAACCC
>NZ_QAIQ01000117.1 GCF_003061105.1 Arthrobacter sp. HMWF013 | reverse complement strand
GGTGGGAACAGCCACGCTTTATGACGCGACCGGGCAGCGGCAGGCCGAGATCTACACAGGCGTCATCGCGGATGGCGTGAGCAGCCCCGTCACCCGGACCGTGTTCGAGTCCGTGCCGGTTCCCGGACTCCAGGGGCAGCCAGAACCTGCGGCCCACTACTCCTTTTATGTGGACAACGTGAACGACATCCCCAGGTACCGCATGCACCTGACGCCGGGGGCTCCCATTGCCGGGGCGGAGATGGGGCTGCCCGGACTTATCCGGATCGGTGAGCGGATCCTGATTGCCGAAGTCACTTTCATTGACAACCCCTTCGCGAGCGACGACGCCGCCAAAGCGTGGCTCGCGGGGGAAGAAGGCCAGGCGCTGAAGGCCCTCATGATGAGCATTTCCTACAGCTGACACGCCAACCACCAGGGGCGCTCCTTCACGAAAGTGGGGGAGCGCTTTTTGTGTCCTTCGTCACGTATGTCAATTACGCCATGACAACGTTGCGTAATTCACAGGAGGCTAGGCTACCCTTACTTAGGTTCGCATCATTGACCTAAGGAGTTCCGTGACTTCCCCCCTCTTCTCCGGCCCCAGTGCCACCCGCCGTACGCTGCTCAAGACAGCCGGCAAGGCAACGGCCGTCCTGGCCGCCGCGGCGCTCAGCCTGTCCGCCTGCTCTACCGGGCCCGCGGCCTCCACCTCGGATGCCACCACTTCCAGCAGCTCCAGCAGCGCACAGTTCCCGGTCACCATCAAGCACGTCTTTGGCGAAACCATCATCAAGGAACAGCCCACCCGTGTAGCCACCGTCTCCTGGGTCAATGACGACGTGGCCATTGCCCTCGGTGTTGTTCCTGTGGGCGTCCCCAAGAACGAGTGGGGCGGCAACGAGCAGGGCTCCACACCGTGGAAGGACGCGGCACTGACGGAACTCGGCGCCGGTTTCGGCACGGAAAAGGCTCCGGTCCAGTACTCCGAGGCCGACGGCATCAACTTCACCGAGATCGCAAAGCTCACCCCTGACGTCATCCTGGCCGCCTACTCCGGCCTGACCGAAGAGGACTACAAGAAGCTCAGCGAGATCGCCCCTGTGGTGGCCCACCCCGAGGTGGCCTACGGAACCTCCTGGCAGGACTCCACCTCCATTATCGGCAAGGCCCTTGGCAAGGACGCGGAGGCCACCAAGCTGATCTCCGATACCGAGGCCACCATCAAGGACAAGGTGTCCAAGTACCCGCAGATCGCCGGCAAGAGCTACATCTACGGCAACCTGGAGCCCGCGTCGGCCGACGGTGTCAACGTCTATACCGCCAACGACAACCGCCCCCGCTTCCTGAGCGAGATCGGCATGACGCTGGCCCCGGTTGTGGAGGAGAACTCGAAGGGTTCCAAGGAATTCTTCATCAAGTGGTCCGCTGAGAAAGCCAACGAACTCGAATCCGACATCTTCGTGACCTGGGTCCCGGATGCAGCCACCACCGATTCCATCAAGGCGGACCCGCTGCTCGGCCAGATCCCGGCCATCCAGAGCGGCGCCCTGGTAGCCGATTCGGACAACACCCTGACGCTGTCCATTTCCGCTTCCTCCCCGCTGAGCCTGCCGTGGTCACTGGACACGTTCCTCCCGCAGCTGGCCACCGCCGCGGACGCAGTGAAGTAAATACCGTCCCATGACCGAAAGTACGACGACGGCGCCCAGCCAGAGGCGAGGTCTCAGCGCTTTGGTGCCGCCTAAGCGCCGAGAGCTCACCTCTCAGCGCCCTGCCGCCGGCCGCGCGCGGCCCCGGGGAAAGCAAGCCGCCTGGCTGCTGGCCGCCGTCGTCGTACTTATTGTCCTGACCGCCGCGTCACTGGCCATCGGGGCCCGGGGACTTTCCCTGGCCACCGTGTGGCAGGCACTCACCCAGTTCAATCCCGCCAACGGCGACCACGCCGTGGTCCACGCCCGCATCCCGCGCACCGTCCTGGGACTTCTCGCCGGCAGTGCCCTGGGCCTTGCCGGCGCTGCCATGCAGGGTGTGGCCCGGAACCCGCTGGCGGACCCCGGCATTATGGGCGTCAACGCCGGCGCCGCCCTGGCCGTGGTCACCGGCATCTACATCTTCGGCATCTCCTCCCTGACCGGCTACATCTGGTTCGCTTTCATCGGCGCAGCGGCGGCCGCCGCCGTGGTGTACCTCGTCGCATCCCTGGGCAGGGACGGTGCAACCCCGGTCAAGCTCGCCCTTGCCGGCGCAGCACTCAGCGCCGGACTGTTCTCGCTGATGAATGTCATCCTGGTCTCCAGCCAGGACACCCTGGACCGCTTCCGTTTCTGGCAGGTGGGCGGTATTGCCGGCCGCGACTGGTCCGTGGTGCTTCCGGGCCTGCCGTTCCTGGCGGTAGGGGCGCTGATTGTCCTTTCCACCGGACGGATCCTCAACAGCCTGGCCCTGGGCGACGACATCGCCCGCGGCCTCGGCCAGCGAGTGGGCCTTGCCCGGGGGATTATTGCCCTTGGCATTGTGCTGCTCTGCG
>NZ_QAIQ01000731.1 GCF_003061105.1 Arthrobacter sp. HMWF013 | reverse complement strand
TGGAGGTGCCCAGGATGAGCATGTATTCCTCTTTGAGGTGGCGGATCATCGTGAAGATGTTCAGCTTCAGGAACGCCATCACGGAGCCGAGAACGATAACAACGAAGAGGATGGAGGTGACGTAGAAGAGTGCGATGAGTCCGCCCATGCTGGTCAGGGAGGATACGCCGAACTTGCCCACAGCGAAGGCCATTGCGCCGAAGGCGCCGATCGGGGCGGCCTTCATGATGAAGCTCAGGATTTTGAACATCACCCCGGTGAGGCGCTGCACACCGTCCAGGACAGGGGCTCCGACCTTGCCCATGGAGTTCAGGGCGATGCCAAAGACCACGGCGATGAAGATGATCTGCAGGATGTCCCCTTCAACGAAGGGCCCGATGATGCTGTTCGGGATGATGTGCGTGAGGAACTGCCACCATTCCTGGTTGGCCCCGGCGTCGATCAGCTTGGCCGCTGACTCTGTGGTTTTGATGCTGCCGGCGTCAGCGTTAACGCCGTCGCCGAGGCGGAAGAGGTTGATGGCGACCAGGCCGAAGACCATGGCGAGGATGGTGCCGACCTGGAAGTAGGTCAGGGCCTTCAGGCCGGTCATGCCGACCTTTTTCAGGTCCGCGACGCTGGCGATGCCGCCAACGATGGTCAGGAACACGATGGGGCCGATGAGCATCTTCATCGAGTTCACGAAGGTCGTGCCGATGGGTTCCATGGCGATGCCGAAGGTTGGTGCGAGCCAGCCGACGAGAATGCCGGCGACAATGGCGGTCAGTACCCAGAAGTACAGCTGCTTGTACCAGCGTGTCTTCGGAGCCGGCGTTGCCGTGCCGGCGGTGTTGATGTGATCCATGATTCCTACCTCGTTGTGGAATGTACCTGGAGGGGTGCTTGAAGAATGAAGGTGGCGGGATGGGCGGCGGCGGTATGCTGCGCCGCCCATCCCGGGCTGTGTACTGACCGTCGGGTTGGTTGGCCCCGGCTGGTCGGTGTTTCTGGTTAGACGGCGGCCAGAGTGTGGGAGAGGGCCTTGATGATGGCCTCGGTGACGTCATCGGTGTTGGCTTCGCCGCCG
>NZ_QAIQ01000730.1 GCF_003061105.1 Arthrobacter sp. HMWF013 | reverse complement strand
AACACCACTATTGGTGCGGAGCGGGAAACGTTGGCGAAGCTGGATCATCCAGCCGAATCAGCCCGGTAAGTCCAGTGCAGTAGAAGTCTGTGCCGTCAGTCCTGCGCCGTAAGCCGCGTGCAGTAAAACCCCGTGTGATCGAAGTGAAAGCAGTCCAATGAAGGTCGGTTCAGTGAAGTTCGGGAAGCAGCCCGCCCCGGTGGCGGACATCAATGAGGATGACCTCGCGGTCCATGAGCCCAAAACGAAAGCGGCCGGGGTGAAGGCTGTGATGGTGGCGTTGGAGCGGGCGGTGGCGCAGGCGGGGGTGACCCGGACGGCGCAGTCGCTGCTGCGCCTGAACCAGCAGGGCGGGTTTGACTGCCCGGGCTGCGCATGGCCGGAATCGGCCACCAAGCGCAAGGCCGCGGAGTTCTGCGAGAACGGTGCGAAGGCCGTTGCTGAGGAGAACACCCTGCGCACCGTCGGCGCCGGGTTCTGGGCCAAACACTCGATTGCCGAGCTGTCGTCGAAAACCGAGTACTGGCTGGGGAACCAGGGCCGGCTCAGCGAACCGGTGGTCATCCGCGAGGGCGACACCCATTACTCGCCGATTTCCTGGGCGGACGCGTTCGGCCTGGTCGGGGAGCACATCCGCGCCAGCAGTGCGGACCGGTGCGTGTTCTACACCTCGGGCCGGACTGCGAACGAGACCGCGTTCATGTACCAGCTGTTTGCCCGGGCCCTGGGCACGAACAACCTCCCGGACTGTTCAAACATGTGCCACGAATCCTCCGGGTCCGCGCTGAACCCGACCATCGGCATCGGCAAGGGCACCGTGTCCCTGGAAGACATCCACGATTCCGAACTCATTTTTGTGGTCGGGCAGAACCCGGGCACCAACCACCCCCGCATGCTCTCGGCGCTGAAGGAGTGCAAAGACAACGGCGGCAAAGTCGTCGCGGTCAACCCGCTTCCCGAGGCCGGGCTGTTCAACTTCAAGGACCCCCAAACCGTCTCCGGCGTCGTCGGCGGCGGCACCCCGCTGGCTGATGAGTACCTGCAGATCAAGGTCGGCGGTGACCTGGCGCTGTTCCAGGCCCTCGGCCACCTCCTCCTGGCCGAAGAGGCACGCAACCCGGGCACCGTCGTCGACCGCTCCTTTGTTGACGCCCAGACCGACGGTTTCGACGCCTACGCCGCTGCCCGCCAGGTGCTGGACTGGGCCGAGACGGAGAAGGCGACCGGCCTGACCCGTGCCCAGATCGAAACCGTCGCCGGCATGCTCATCACGTCCAAAGCCACGATTTTCTGCTGGGCCCTGGGGGTCACGCAGCAGCCGCACTCGGTGGACACCATCAAGGAAATGGTCAACGTCCTGCTCCTGCAGGGCAACTTCGGCAAGCCCGGCGCCGGCGCCTGCCCGGTTCGCGGACACTCCAACGTCCAGGGCGACCGGACCATGGGCATCTGGGAAAAACCCAAAGAACCCCTCCTCGCCGCCCTCGACGCCGAGTTCGGAATCACCTCCCCCCGGCACCACGGCCATGACGCCGTCGAAGCGATGGAAGCGTTCGAACGCGACGAGGTGGACGTCTTCGTCTCGATGGGCGGGAACTTCTCCCTTGCCTGCTCGGACACTGAAACCCTCGAGGCGGGGATGCAGCGGATCGGGCTGACCGTGCACATCTCCACCAAGCCCAACCGCTCCCACATCGTGCATGGCCGCACGTCGCTGATCCTGCCCACCCTCGGCCGGACCGACAAGGACGACAAACACCCCACCGGCGCCCAGTTCCTCTCCGTGGAAGACTCCATGTCCGTGGTCCACTCCACCCAGGGCAGGCTCACCCCGGTCTCCGAACACCTGCTCGCCGAACCCGTCATCGTCGCCCGCATGGCAGAGGCCACCTTCGGCCCGGACCACCCCGTGGACTGGAAAGCCATGGCGGAGGACTACGACGTCATCCGGGACCACATCGAACGGACCCTGCCCGGATTCGAGGACTTCAACACCCGCGTCCGGACCAAAAACGGGTTCGTGCTGCCCAACCCCCCACGCGACACCAGGTCCTTCGCAACAGACATCGGCCGTGGCCGGTTCACCGTCAGCCCGCTGGAATACCTCACCCCGCCCGCCGGGCACCTGGTCCTGCAGACCATCCGCAGCCACGACCAGTACAACACCACCTTCTACGGCCTGGACGACCGCTACCGCGGCATCTCCGGCGGCCGCCGCGTCGTCCTCATCCATCCTGACGATCTGGTTGAACTCGGCTTCCAGGACAGGGACCTTGTGGACGTGGTGAGCACGTTCCGCGGCCACGACCGGCAGGCGGACAAGTTCCGTCTGGTGGCCTACCCGACGGCGAAGGGCTGCGCCGCCGCGTACTTCCCCGAAGCCAACGCCCTGGTGCACAAGGAGAACGTGGCCAGGGAATCGAACACCCCCGGCTTCAAGGCAATGTTCGTCCGCTTTGTGCCGCACGCTCCTGGGAGCTCCGCGGAGCCACGGTAAGGGACGCCACACGTTCAAGCCTCGGGTGCATCTCGTCACCGCCGCTCACCACGCCGGTCTGCCACCACAGGTGCAGCCCTTCCGGGGCAACTTCGAGGCAGGCCAGGTTGTTGGTGAACCAGGGACCCTTGACCCGCTTCCAGCGGAACGGCGGGTCCGGCACCTTCGCTGAGCGCGCCACCAACGCACCGATCGGGGCTGCCACCCCGTAGGACATCACGGCAGCGAAGGACCTCATCAACCGCGGCAGGGGGTTACGGATCGGGGAGCAGACTGCCTGCATGATGCGGCTGCCGGAATCGCGCTCCACCTCCGCAACGTAGGAGTAGTGGACGTCCCCGGAGAGGAACGTGATGGTTTTCGGTGCGGTGCCGCGTCTGCCATCGGCCACCTCGGTGACCATGTCCGCGACCTGATGGAAGCTCTTCTGGAAGGCGCCCCAGTGCTCAAGGTCCACCGCCTGGCGTACTTTCTCGCCGGCCCTGGCGGCACGCTTTCCCCATGCGCCCTGGGAAATGGCCTCATCCCAGGATTCCACGTAGTGCAATCCCATCGGCAGCAGGAACGGCAGCGAAGTGGCTACGAGCAGGTGCCGGCAATCGCCCCGCATCCGGCCGTCAAGCCAGGCCATTTCATTTTTGTCCAGCAGGGCACGGTTGTCCGGGGCCAGGTTCCTGGCGGCGCGCGAGTCCACCACAAGCAGCCGCGTGTCGCCGATATCCCGGCAGTAACTCCAACGGTACGATTCCGGTTCCTGATCGGCCCGGTCCGCAAAACTATCCAGCGCTGTACTGAGATCGAGTTCGGCCTCACCTGTATGGCCGGCAATCTGCCGCCAGATGGGGTCCTCGTCCCGTTCCTTGGGTGACAGGTTCCCCAAGTGCTGATAGACCCAATACGAGGCCAGCCCCGCCACGATCCGCCCGTGCCACCAGGACGTGGCCTCCATTTCCTTCTTCCAGCTCAGGGACGTGTTCCAGTCATCGCGGATGTCATGGTCATCGAAGATCATTGCACTGGGCAGGGTGGACAACAGCCATCTGTTGGCCGGATCGGACCAGGCCAGGAAGTACAGGTGGGCGTATTCCTCGTAGTCTTTGAGCTCCTCCCCCGGCGGCGCCTCGATGTCGCGCCGTGCTCGAATGAACTCCTGCATCTCGTCGCTGGTCAGGTCGGCGTACACCTGGTCCCCGAGGAAGGCCACCAGATCCGGCCAGGGGAGCTCATCGCCGGAGGCCATCCCCAAGGCGAAGGCCCGGAGTGAGTCGACCCCGTGGGTCCGGTTGCCGGATTCGTCGTGCGGGACACTGGTGCGGCAGGAGCCGTAGGCCATGCGCAGCGGTTTTCCGGGCTTCAGCGCCGCGATCACCGGGGGCGGAAACCCGGATGCGGGCTCAGGCCAGCACTGGGTTCCGTCGATTTCAAGGGTGTAGGGCAGCACCGCTCCCGGCTCCAGCCCGGCCGCCTCCACCAAGGCGTAGTGATGTCCATGTACGGCGAAGGTGCGGGCCGTCCAGCTCTGGCCTCCGGCGTGGACCGCGACGTGGGAGTCATCCCGGGTTTCCACCCAGATGCTGGCAGAGGTCTCATCGACGTACCGCATCATGGGGCCAAGGACCAGGGGTGACGTCGTCATGACTTAGTTGTACCCGTTCCGGCCCCCGGCAACCATGGGCAGCGCCAAACTAACCCGTGGGCAGCGCCAAAGGCAGGAAACGCGGACCTTTTGCCCGCGCCAGCAAACCCGCCACCACCAAAAGATGCGTAGGAGGCAACGTGACAGCGGACGTCAGGCAGTTGGCGCGGATGGGGTGCGGCTGCTTCGGATGGCGAGCGCGAGAAGTGCTACAAATGAAACGGCGCTGACTGCGTACAGAACCTTGCCCCAGGGTGCGTGATCCCCGCCGGATATCCCAAAGGCATCAGCGAGTCCCATGCCGGCCGGGAAGGAAGCCATCCAGTGTGACGGCGCCGCCAGCACCAGCAGTAGCAGGTCGAGAGCTGCAGCGGTTTTTCCGGAAATGGAACGCCTCAGTCCGGCAATCAGAACGACAGCCGCCAAAACAGGTCCCGTGGCTGCCCACATAAGAACTGCCGGCGCTGCAAGTGATTCGTTCGCCCGGTCCATCGCTGCATGGATTTCCGCCAGCGTGGCGCCTGGAACTGCAGCCAGAGGATTCCACACCAGAACCTGTAAGGCACCGGCAACTGCGTAGCCAGCAACGAGCAGCAA
>NZ_QAIQ01000116.1 GCF_003061105.1 Arthrobacter sp. HMWF013 | reverse complement strand
CCTTTGACCTCCCCGGCTTCGGCGACGCCCCGAGGCCCGCCCGCCAGGTGCCGGTGGGCGAGTACGCGGCCTTTGTCCATACGGCGCTATCCGACGCCGGCGTGAGATCCTGCGTGGTAATCGGCCATTCCATGGGAACCCAGCATGCCGTTGAACTCGCATTGCAGGAACCGGAACTGGTGGCCGGTGTGGTGCTGATGGGTCCGGTAGTGGACGGGAACCGCAAATCCGTGGCCCGGCAGGCACTCGCCCTGACCCGCGATGCGATGTTCAGCGAAACCCTGTCCGCGAACTTCATGGTTTTCTCGGACTACTTCCGGGCGGGTTTCCGCTGGTACCTGACCGAGTTGCCCGTGATGATGGAATATCCGATCGAAGCCAGGGTCCGCGGGATCGGGCAACCCGTTCTGGTGATGCGTGGCAGCAAGGATCCCGTGGCCAGCCGCGGATGGTGTGAACGGCTGGCAGCCCAAGCGCCCCAAGGGAGCCTGGCACAAATTCCGGGAGTGGGCCATGTTGTCCAACACACCGCCCCGGGACCCGCGGCAGCAGCGATCACCGCGTGGGTGCGGGCTGTGAACGGCTTCGGCGTCACCGCCTGAGCGCAGTCCCCAAAACGGCGTCCCGCCGTCGGGCGTTATCCAGCTGGGCGCTAGACGGCGTCGAGATCTGTTTCCAGGAGCTTGACCAGCGAGTCCAGTGCCGCATCGGCGCCGTCGCCCTCGGCCCGGAGTACCACGACGTCTCCGTTTTCAGCCCCCAGGGTCATCAGCGACAGGATGCTCGAGGCGTCCAGCGCCTCATCTGCCGGCTCGCCCGGCTTGGCAATGGTGACTTCCACGCCCACCTCTCCGGCGGCTTCTGCAAACAGCGCCGCTGGGCGTGCGTGCAGGCCGGAGCGGCTGGCGATGGTGGCGGTGCGTTCGGGCATGGTTCCTCCTGGTGGGGTGGTGAGGGTGGTGGTCATCAAGCTGGTGGCTAGAGGCCGAGTTCCTGGAGAATGGGCAGTTTTTCCCGCACCCAGGCGCGTGCTTCGGTGGCACTGGGCGCGGACAGCGCGAGCTTGGCCAGCTCCTGGGCCTCGGCCAGGGTGACCGTCTTCAGGACTGCCGCCACGGCGGCAAGCGACCGCGCGGTCATGGAGAGCGTGCTCACCCCCAGCCCGGTCAGTACGACGGCGAGGGCCGGGTCAGCGGCGGCCTCACCGCAGACGCCCACGGGTTTGTTGTGGCCTTCAGCCCGGGAGCCTTCCACGGTCAGGCCCACCAGGCGCAGCACGGCCGGCTGCCACGGGGTGTTCAGGTTTGCGAGCGGGCCGAGCTGGCGGTCGGCGGCCATGGCGTACTGCGTGAGGTCGTTGGTGCCGAGGCTGGCGAAACCCACTTCGCGGAGGATCGCTTCGGCGGTCAGCGCTGCGGAGGGCACTTCCACCATCACGCCGGGCGTCTTGATTCCGGCGTCGGCGCACATGGAGGCAAAGCGGGCAGCCTCTTCCGCTGTGGAGATCATCGGTGCCATCACCCAGACATCGGCCCCCGAGGCCTTCTCCGCCTGGGCGATTGCTTCCAGCTGGCGGTCCAGGACGCCCGGGGTGGTGAAGTCCGTGCGGTAGCCGCGGACGCCCAGCGCGGGGTTGGGCTCGGTGGAGTCGGTCAGGAACGGGAGCGGCTTGTCGGCGCCGGCGTCGAGCGTACGAAGGACCACTTTCTTGCCCGGGAACGCATCAAAAACGCTCTTGTAGGCGGCAGACTGCTCTTCCACGGTGGGCTCGGTGTCCCGTTCCAGGAAGCAGAATTCGGTGCGGAACAGGCCAACGCCCTGGGCGCCGAGCTTTGCGGCCGCCTCGGCATCCTTGCCGCCGCCAACGTTGGCGAGCAGAGGCACCAGGTGCCCATCCGCCGTCGTGCCCGTGCCGCTGAATTCGGCCAGCAGGGAAGCGGTGGCTGCCCAGGCTTCCGCTGTGGCACGCAGTGATTCATCGGGCTCGGCCGTGATGGTGCCGGCGGCGCCGTCCACATAAACTTCCGTGCCGTCCTTCAGCTCGTCCACCCCTACTGCCGCCACTACGGCCGGCAGGCCAAGGGAGCGGGCAATGATGGCGGTGTGGGACTGGGGGCCGCCGCCTGCCGTCACCAGGGCCAGGACCTTGTTGGGGTCCAGGGTGGCGGTATCGGCCGGTGCCAGGTCCTCGGCAATCAGGACGAACGGCGTGCTGGACGCGGGAATGCCGGGTGCGGGCACGCCGCGCAGCTCGGCGACGATCCGGGCGCGAACATCAAGGACGTCGGTGGCGCGTTCAGCCATGTAGCCGCCCAGGTTGTGGAGCATCTCGGACACGGAGGAACCGGACTCCCAGATGGCGCGTTCAGCGGAGGTGCCGCGGGCCACGAGCTTGGCCGCGCCCTTGATCAGCATGGTGTCCTTGGCCATCAGCGCTGTGGCTTCGAGGACTGCCTTGCCGTCACCGGTGGCGTGGGCGGCACGGTTCTTCAGTTCATCGTGCACGGCCTGGGAGGCGGTCTTGAGGGCGGCTGTCGCATCCTCGGCGGTGACTCCGGCAGCCAGTTGTTCGCCAGCAGGGGGTTCGCTGATCGGTTTGGGCATTTGGCGGATGGTTCCGATGATGCGGCCGGGGCTGACGCCTACTCCTGGGAAGGTCTGCACTGAGTTCCTCGTTCTCTTCCGATAGCCAGGCCCGCCAAGGTTGTCCCGGCGCCATGCCGGGGCCGCCGCAACTACTCTGTGCAACAGCGGAAACGCGCCTGAAAAAATTGTATGTGATTCAGTTCATATAGCAATGCTATAGGTGATAGGGTAGCGGCTATGAGTTTGGATGGCCAGCTTCCCCCCAAAATGCGGCTGTTGCGAGCAGCGGCAGAATTGCTGGCAAAGTCCGCGGGAGCGTCCATTTCAACCCGCCAGATCACGCAGCTGGCCGGTGTTACGGCGCCCACGCTATACCACCACTTCGGTGACAAGGAAGGTCTTTTCGACGCCGTCGTCGCCGCAGGTTTTGAGGAATACGTTGCGGGCGAAAGGGATTTTGCCCCGTCCGGGAATCCGCTCGTGGATATCCGGCGGATGTGGGACAACCACGTCCAGTTCGGGCTTAACCAGCCGGAGCTTTATCTGGTGATGTTCGGCAACATCCGTCCTGAAAGCCGCCCCGCCATCGTTGCCGATGCCGAGGCGCTGATGGAGGAGATGCTGAACAAAGCCGCAGTGGCGGGCCAGCTCAATGTCCAGCCGCGGGAAGCAGCCAGGTCAATCCTGGCGGCCAACGTGGGCGTGACCCTGATGCTGATCGCGGAACCCGCCGCCGAACGGAACCTTGAACTGTCCACCATGACCAGAGACGCCATGATCTTTGCGGTGTCCTCCGAGCAGGCCACAGGGGCCGTCCCGGAAGATTCCGGGAAATCTTCGGTGGTGGTGGCAGCGATTGCCCTGAACGCCGCACTTCAGGCGTCGCACTCAGACCAGCTCTCGAACTCGGAGCTCAAGCTTTTCCTCGAATGGCTCCACCGGATCTCCACCAGCTCGACGTAATTATCGGACCCAGCCTGCGAAGCCGCAGGAAAGACGGTTAGGAAATCACATGG
>NZ_QAIQ01000115.1 GCF_003061105.1 Arthrobacter sp. HMWF013 | reverse complement strand
CCTTTGTGCTCCCGGCGGGGGTCACCGCCGGGAGCGCGCCGGTCCCCACGAACTCCGACGTCACCATCCGGGCCGTTCCGGGTTCGCTCGCGGCGGCCGTGCGCTTCTCCGGCAGCGGCACGGAAAAGTCCTTTGCGCGCCACAACACCGGGCTGCAGGCGGCATTGACCCTCGCAGGGCTGACCGCGGTGGGGCCGCCCCGGTTCGCCCGCTTCGATCCGCCGTTCAAGCCGTGGTTCCTCCGCCACAACGAGGTCATCCAGGACGTGCAGGAACCCAGCTAAAACGCGGCCGACGGCGGAACCCGCCTGCCGCCGTCGGGCACCCCCGCTAGGAGGTGCTTCGCCTGGCCCGGCCCGGCTTCAGGAGCGTGGCCGTGAGCCAGGTGACCACACTGCAGGCCACGGCTCCCCAGGCGATGTCCGTGAGGGCAACGATCAAGGGGAAATCCTTGAGGACGGCGAGCCCGGTCAGCGCCCACGTGGCGTAGGTGAAGAAGCCGAACAGCGCAGCTCCGGTCACCCGTTGCCGCAGCGTGGCGTCAGGTTTGTTGGGCTGGACGCCATAGTGCACCATCCCCGCCACGAAGATGACGTAGAAGGCCACGGCGCCCGCCACATTGGGGCTGTCCGCGAGCAGCCCGCCGATCTGGCTTTCATACAGCCTGCTGGCCACGGTGGTGATCCAGACGACGTCGAGGACGGCGAAAACCACCGCGGCCACAGCGTACGCAAGCAGCCACCTCTTGACGTTGGTGCTCATGCTTGGCTCCTTGTATCGGCGTAGAGGTTGTCCACGATGTGGCGGGCGCGTTCGGTGAAGGCGCCGCGCTTGAGCTTCATGGTGGGGGTGACATTTCCGTTAGTCTCGCTGAGATCGGCGAGCAGCAGCACAAACCGCCGCACCTGCTCGGAGCGGGCGATCTTCGCGTTGGCGGCAGTGACCGCCTTGCCGATGGCGTGGAGGAGCCGCGCGTCCTCGATCTGGACGGCGCCGCCGTCGTCCGGGATCCGCAGGCCGGCGAGATCGGCGATGCCCTCCCGCTCGGCCCAGGCCGCCACGGACTCCGGGTCCAGCAGCACCAGCCCGCCGAGGTAGGGCTTGCCCTCGCCCACCATCACGGCGTGCGCCACCAGCGGATCGCCCTCCACATACCCTTCCCAGATGGCGGGGGAGATGGTCTTGCCGCCGGCGGTGACAATGACGTCCTTGATCCGGCCCTTGAGGCTGAGCCGTCCCAGGTCATCGAGTTCGCCGAGGTCGCCGGTGCGGAAGAACCCGTCGGTGAAGGCGTCCGCGTTGTCGGCAGGCCTGCGGTAGCCGGCGAACACCCCCACACCGCGGGCCAGCACCTCGCCCTGGTCCGAGAGGCGCACGGTGGTTCCGGGCATCGGGACGCCCACGGACCCCGCGCTGATCGCCCCGGGCATGTTCCCGGTCAGCGGGGCAGTGGTTTCGGTGAGGCCGTAGCCCTCGATGACCGGCAGGCCCAGGCCGCGGAAGAACAGGGACAGGTCCGCGTCGAGCGCGGCGGCGCCGGACAGCAGGTAGCCCAGGCGCCCGCCCACCAGCTTGCGGAGGCGTGCGTAGAAGAGCCGGTCGAACAGCGCGTGCCTGGCACGCAGGCCGAACGGGGCACGCACGACGGTGCCGGCGTCGTGCGCTTCGGCGAACCGTCCCCACTCCACCGCGGTGCGCTGCGCCGATGCCCACACGCGGCCGAGGCGCTTCTTCGACGCGGCGGCCGCGGCGGACGCCTGGATTTTCTGCAGCACCCGGGGGACCACCACCAGGAAGGTGGGCTTGAGGGCGCCGAGGGCGGGCACCACATCGCGGGGATCAGACAGGTGCGCGATCCTCATGCCGTTGGCCAGGCAGATCAGCTGCAGCCCCCGGGCCAGCACGTGCGCCATGGGCAGAAAGATGATGGTGTTGCCGCCCTCGCGGACCACTTCCGTGTAGGCGGCGGCCACGTTCAGGACCTGGCCCACGAAGTTGCCGTGGGTGATCAGGGCGCCTTTCGGTGCGGCGGTGGTGCCGGAGGTGTAGACGATGGTGGCCACCGTATCCAGGTCCGCGAGCAGGCGCCGCTCCTCCACGGCGCTGTCCGGAACGCCGGCGCCGAGCAGCACCAGGGCGGCCAGGTCCGCGCCGGGCCGGGTGTCCATGGTCCAGACGCCCAGGCCGGTGATCCCTGCATGGTCGAAACCCCGCTCCAGCAGGAGGGCGTGCCCGGCGCTGCCGGCTACCGCCAGCCGCACCTCGGCGTCGGTGAGGATGGCCGTCACCTGGGGCAGGGCGGACGTCTCGTAGATGGGGACCACGACGGCGCCGGCGAACCACGCTGCCATGTCGGCCAGCGCCCATTCGTACCGGGTGGGGGACATGATGG
>NZ_QAIQ01000729.1 GCF_003061105.1 Arthrobacter sp. HMWF013 | reverse complement strand
AATGAGGCAACGTATCCGGCTACGCGGAGGTTTTCTATGAGTCAACGCGGCCCCTTGTCCCCACTGTCCCAGCGCGAGTATCGTGATCGCCACCGAACCCTTGAACCGGAAAGACGGCGGCCATGGATGACTCGGTTCCGATCCTGCTGATTGCCACCTCAGACCCGGCCTCGCGGCGCATTCTCGGAGATGAGTTGCGGAGACGCTACGGCGCCGACTACGAGGTGGTGGCCTGCGCCGACCACGCCCACGGGCGGGCCGTACTCGAGGGGCTCCGGCGCTGGAATCGCCAGGTCGCCCTCATCCTCGGGTGCTACGGACCGGCTGACCGCGGTGGACTCGATTTCCTCCGGCGTGCCTATGGCTTTCACCCCGCCGCCAAACGCGCTGTTGTGGTCACGTGGGGTGACTTCGCCAGCGCCCCCACGGTATTCCGGGCGATCGCGCAGGGGTACGCCGAACTGTTGATCATCCGTCCCGAACGGCCGCGCGACGAAGAATTCCATGGGGCGATCACCGACGCCCTCGACGACTGGCACCTGGCCCAGGGGGTAGGGTTCGAGGCGGTCCGGCTGATCGGGGAGGTAGGCGACGAAAGGACTCATACGTTGCGCGACTCCCTGAGCCGCAACCACATCCCGGTGGGCTTCCACCCTGTCGGGTCCGAGACGGCGGACCGGACGCTGGAGAGCCTGGGCCTGCGCGACCCCGCGCTGCCGGTCCTGGTGCTGGAGTTCACTGCGTCACCGGTTGTGCTCGAGAACCCCAGCGATGTGGAGATCGCCGAAGCGATGGGGGTGACGCGGCCGCCCCCGGCGGACAAGGTCTTCGATGTGGTGGTGGTGGGAGCCGGCCCTTCCGGTCTCGCGACAGCTGTGTATGCCTCCTCCGAGGGCCTCTCCACCATGGTGGTGGAAGGAGAGGCGGTGGGAGGCCAGGCCGGCACCAGCTCGTTGATCCGGAACTACCCCGGCTTCTCCCGCGGCGTCAGCGGCGCCCACCTGGCATACCGCTCATTTCACCAGGCCTGGACGTTGGGCACGGACTTCCTGTTCCTGCGGAGGGTGGAGGGACTCCGCGCGGATGGAGCACTGTACGCCGTGTCGATTTCCGACGGAAATGTGGTGCGCTGCCGCACCGTCGTGGTGGCAACCGGCGTGGACTACCGCCGCCTCGGCATACCGCAGCTGGAGGACCTGGTAGGCAGAGGCGTGTTCTACGGGGCCACAGTCTCCGAGGCGCCGTCGATGGCCGGAAAGCACGTCTGCGTCGTGGGTGGCGGCAACTCCGCCGGACAGGCGGTCCTGCACCTTGCGAAGTACGCGAAAAAGGTGACGCTGCTGGTTCGCGGAGCCACCCTGTCGGTCAGTATGTCGGAGTACCTCATCTCCCAGCTTGAGGCCACCCGGAACGTTGGAATCCGCTACAACACCTCGATCGTAGGCGCCCGCGATCAGGACGGATTCCTTGCGGCCATCAGGGTCGCCGCATCCGGAGCGGACGCTACCCAGGGCGAGGAGATTGAAGCGGGCGGCCTGTTCGTTCTGATCGGGTCGGTGCCGCGGACCTCCTGGCTGCCCGACACCGTAGAGCGTGACCCAGCCGGTTTTCTGCGCACCGGCGCCCGCCGGGATGTCCGTGAGGCGGGGTCCGCCAGGCCGGACAAGCCGCCGTTGGCGCTGGAAACCAGCATGCGCGGCATTTTTGCGATCGGCGATGTGCGGGCCGGTTCGATCAAACGTGTGGCCACGGCAGTGGGGGACGGCGCCACCGTGGTCTCGATGCTTCACACCTACCTGGCCGAGAACCCCCTGCCTGCCCCTCCCCCTGCTCCGGGTGATGAGGCGGCCGCACCTGAGGAGGTGCCACGTGATGTCCGTTTCACCTGAGGCCACACCGTTGATCCCGCCGATGCGGCGGCTGCTCTACGTCGCTGCATTCCTGGTGTTTCTTGCCGGACTGGTGCTGTTCGTGTTTCCGCTCCGGACTGATGAATTCTTCGCGTGGACAGTCAATCCGCCCATGACCGCGGTCTTCCTCGGGGCGGCATACTGGTCCAGCGCCGGCCTGGAGGTAGCGGGCGCCCGTTCGGCGGGCTGGGCTTCCGCGAGGCTGGCGGTCTGGCCTGTGTTCATCTTCACGGCACTGACCCTCGGAGTCACCCTGCTGCATCTCGATCGCTTCCACTTCTCGCCGAACACTGCCCTTACCGCCCAGATAGCCACTTGGGCGTGGCTGGCAATCTATGCCATCGTTCCCCTGGCAATGCTCGTCATCAGCTGGATGCAGATACGGTCGCGGCGTCCTTCGTTAGAGTCCGTAGCGGCGGGACGGCCAGTCCTGCCCCCAGCACTCCGGCTGCTTATGGTGGGAATCGCCGGTGTGCTGCTGCTCTACGGCGTGGCGCTCCTGGCAGTACCTGTTCCAGCCGCAACGTGGTGGCCATGGCAGCTGTCCGAACTCACAGCGAGGGCGGTCGGTGCGTGGCTGGTGGGTCTGGGGTGGTCGGCCGCCCAGGGCCAGTTCAGCAGTGACCTCCCCACCGTCCGCCCCGTGGCCCTGACCTCCGTTGTGTTCGTCATTCTGCAGGCACTGGCCCTGCTGCGGTATGGCGGGGCCCTGACCTGGCCAAGCGCACAGGCTATCGGCTTCGTCACGGTGCTGCTCGCCATTGGCGTGGCCGGTGCCTGGGCACTCGCGCTGTCCCGTTCACCGGTCGCCCGGACCGGAATTGCCTGAGCAGCCCCTGGAAGACTGCCGCCCTTAAATCACGACGGCGGCACCGCCCGCCGTCGGACGTCACCTCCCGAACTGAACCGTCCGCGTCCCTGACGTGCACAAACAGTCACATCCGCTCAGCCCGGGGGTTGTCGAGAAACCGGTTTCTCGCTAGTGTCCTTCTCAGCGCCCCGACGTGACCGCCGTCATAGTAGCCGCCGGACCGGAGCGCAGTTCATTCCAATGACGGAAGAGAGAACATGCGAAAACGAAGTACCTATTTATCCATGCCCGCAGCCCTGGCCGTGGCAGGAGCACTGATCATTTCGGCTCCGGCCGGCGCGACTCCCAACCCGCTGGCGGACCCCGCCGCCCAGACTGCCCAAACACCGCTGGAGCGCCAGGTTCTACCTCAAGGTGACGGCTGGGCATCCGAGGGAACCGGCACCACGGGCGGCTCAGCAGCAGAGGACGCAAACGTCTACGACGTCTCCACCAAAACCGGACTGCTGGCCGCGTTCGCAGCGGGCGGCGCCCAGCCCAAAATCGTCCGGGTCCACGGCACCATCGATGCCAACACCGCGCCGGACGGTTCAGCGCTGACCTGCGAAAACTACGCTGCAGGCACCGGCTACAGCCTGGAGCAGTACCTCCAGGACTTTGACCCGGCCACCTACGGCCGGAGTGAGGAGCCCGCCGGCCCGCAGGAGTCTGCGAGGCGTGTCGCCGCTGCCAACCAGGCGAAGTCCATCCGCTGGGATATCCCCAGCAACACCACCATCGTTGGCGCCACCGCGGACAGCAGCATTACCGGCGCGGCCCTCCGGGTCAACGGGGCAACCAACGTGATCGTCCGCAACCTCACTCTGCGGGACTCCGCCGACTGCTTTCCTGCCTGGGATCCGACGGACGGCGCCGAAGGCAACTGGAACAGCGAATACGATCTGCTTCAGGTCATCAACAAGGCCACGCACGTCTGGATAGACCATTCCGCCTTCACCGACGCCCCGAACCTGGACAGCTCCCAGCCGGTGTACTTCGGCCGCCCGTACCAGGGGCACGACGGCGCGGTGGACGTCACCAACGGCTCGGACCTGGTGACCATGTCCTTCAACAGGTTTTCGGACCACGACAAGCTGCTGCTCATCGGCTCCACCGATTCGCCCACCCGCGGAGACCCCGGCAAACTGCGCGTCACCCTTCATCACAACGTCTTTGAGAACGTCGGCCAGCGAGCGCCGCGCGTCCGTTTCGCCCAGGTGGACGTCTACAACAACCATTTCAAGGTCAACCAGGACAGCACCGTCCCCTTCGAATACTTCCTGGGCGCCGGAATCGACTCCCACCTGTACGCCGAGGCGAATGCCTTCACGTTGCCGGCCGGAATTGACGCCGCCGAAACCATCCGGCGGTTTAAGGGAACGGCCATCACCACCATCGCCAACGCCGTCAACGGCAAAATCACGGACCTTCGCGCGGAGTACAACGCCGTTGCAGCGCCCGCGGACCAGCTGGCCGAGGACACGTACTGGACCCCCG
>NZ_QAIQ01000114.1 GCF_003061105.1 Arthrobacter sp. HMWF013 | reverse complement strand
ACGGCGTTCCGAGTACCTGGCTATGATCTCTCCATACGCCGCAGGCGTAGAGATGGACGCTGCAAAATCGGGTTCTCAGTCATTTCAGGTCGAAGCGGTCAAGTTCCATGACCTTCACCCAGGCCGCCACGAAGTCGTTGACGAACTTCTCCTTGCCGTCATCGCTCGCGTAGACCTCGGACAGAGCCCGGAGTTGGGAGTTGGAGCCGAAGACCAGGTCCACCGGGGTGGCGGTCCACTTCAGCTGGGCGGTGGCGACGTCGGTGATCTCGTAGACGTTCTCTTCGCCCTCGGAGGCCTTCCACTTGGTGCCCGGCGAGAGCAGGTTGACGAAGAAGTCGTTCGTGAGGACCTGCGGCCGGTCGGTGAGTACGCCGTGTGCCGTACCGCCCACGTTGGTGCCGAGGGCACGCATGCCGCCTACGAGCGCCGTCATTTCCGGCGCGGAGAGGCCCAGCAGGTACGCCTTGTCCAGCAGGAGCGTCTCCGGGGGAAGCTTTCCACCCGGGCGCACATAGTTGCGGAACCCGTCGGCCCGCGGCTGCAGGTACCCGAAGGAATCGACGTCGGTCTGGTCCTGCGCGGCATCGGTGCGGCCCGGACGGAACGGCACAGTGACGGGGAACCCGGCGTCCCGCGCGGCCTTCTCCACTGCAGCCGACCCGCCGAGGACGATCAGGTCTGCCAGCGAGACTTTCTTGCCCCCGGTCTGGGCGGCGTTGAACTGCTGCTGCACCGTTTCAAGCGCCTGCAGCACAGCGGACAATTGCTCGGGCTCGTTGCCCTCCCAGCCGCGCTGGGGTTCCAGCCGGATCCGGGCACCGTTGGCGCCGCCGCGCTTGTCGGTCTTGCGGTAGGTGGAGGCTGAGGCCCAGGCCGTGCTGGCCAGCTGCGAGATGGACAAACCCGCGTCCAGCAACCGGGCCTTGAGCGACGCGATGTCCTGTTCGTCGATCAGCGCGTGGTCCACCGCCGGGATGGGATCCTGCCACAGCTGGGCCTCCGGGACCCACGGCCCCAGCAGGTGCGGGCCCACCGGTCCCATGTCGCGGTGCAGCAACTTGTACCAGGCCTTGGCAAACGCCTGCGCGAACTGGTCCGGGTTTTCCAGGAAGCGCCGCGAGATCTCCCCGTAGACCGGGTCCACGCGCAGAGAGAGGTCCGTGGTGAGCATTGTGGGCCGGTGCTTCTTCTCCGGATCGTGTGCGTCAGGGATGATCCTTTCGGCTTCCTTGGCCACCCACTGGTGCGCGCCCGCGGGGCTCTTGACGAGCTCCCATTCGTGCTCGAACAGGATCTCGAAGAAGCGGTTGCTCCATTCAGTGGGCCGGTCGGTCCATGTGACCTCCAGCCCGGAGGTGATCGTGTCCTTACCCTTGCCGGATTCGTACGTGCTGAGCCAGCCCAGGCCCTGCGCCTCGAGGTTGGCGCCCTCGGGCTCGGGGCCAACGTGCGCGTCGGCGTCGCCCGCACCGTGGGTCTTGCCGAAGGTGTGGCCGCCCGCGATCAGCGCGACGGTCTCCTCGTCGTTCATCGCCATGCGCTTGAAGGTTTCGCGGATGAACGCTGCCGCCAGTTTGGGATCCGGGTTGCCCATGGGTCCCTCGGGGTTGACGTAGATGAGACCCATTTCGGTGGAGCCGACTTCCTCGGCCATCTGGCCTTCGCCGATGTAGCGTTCGTCGCCGAGCCAGGTGTCCTC
>NZ_QAIQ01000728.1 GCF_003061105.1 Arthrobacter sp. HMWF013 | reverse complement strand
GCGCGGCTCCCGCTGGACCACCCGACGTCGGCCCTGTCCGGCGGGCAGAAGCAGCGCCTGGCGCTCGCCGGCATTCTGGCGATGCGGCCCGGGCTGATCCTGCTCGACGAACCGACGGCCAACCTCGATCCCGCCGGGGTGCTCGAAGTCCGTGACGCCGTGGGCCGCTGCCTGGACAAGACCGGCGCAACGCTGGTGGTGGTGGAACACCGGGTGTCCGTCTGGAAGGACCTGGTGGACCGGGTTGTGGTGCTGCAGCCCGGCCCGGCCAACGCTTCGGCTGTCCTGCTGGACGGTCCGCCGGACCAGGTCCTCGCCGAGGCGCGGGAGATGCTGATCGGGGCCGGTGTCTGGGTGCCGGGCTACCTCCCCGATACGCGCAGGCGCACCTCCGCCGGCTCCGGCGACCTGCTGCTCGCCGCCGAAAACCTGGCCGTCTCCCGCGGGCGTCCGCGCCGCCGGGGCTTCAGGACCATCCCGCCGGTGCCCGTCCAGGAGGGCGTGACGGCCCAGGTCCGGGCCGGCCGGGCACTGACGGTGACCGGTCCCAACGGGGCCGGGAAGTCCACGTTCGCGCTGACCCTCGCAGGACTGCTCGCGCCGGTCCGCGGCAAGGTTTCCGCCGCCGTGGATCTGAGCCTGGGAGCCGGGATCGACCCCTTCAGATGGAAAGCGAACCAACTGATTTCGCGCATCGGAACGGTCTTCCAGGAACCCGAGCACCAGTTCGTCACCGGCCGTGTGCTGGATGAGCTGATGTTCGGCCCGCGACATCTGGGGCATGGGGAGGAACGGGTGGATGACCTGCTCGAACGGCTCCGCCTGACGCACCTGGTGGACGCGAATCCGTACACACTGTCCGGCGGAGAGAAGCGGCGGCTCTCCGTGGCTACGGTCCTGGCAGCGCACCCCAAGGTGCTGGTCCTGGACGAGCCGACCTTCGGCCAGGATGCCAACACCTGGGCGGAGCTCGCGTCCTTCCTGTCTGAACTGCTCGATGCCGGAACGGCAGTGGTCTCGGTGACGCACGATCAGGAGTTCAGTGCGGTCCTCGGCGGGACGGAACTGCACCTGGGGCCCGCCGCAATCGGCGGGG
>NZ_QAIQ01000113.1 GCF_003061105.1 Arthrobacter sp. HMWF013 | reverse complement strand
GTGTTCAGGTATTTGCCATTCGGTTTCTTGACCCGTCGCACCACTTCAGCTGCCAGCCCCTCATCCCACACGGACGTCCACCCGGAGCCCTCTTTCTGGCCGTGCTGGATCAATGTCGGGAACGCCGCCTGGGCCTTGGCAAATGCTGTCATCTGGTCGAACAGGATGACCCGATGTCCGCCTGACGTCACCACGGTGCCGATGGTCGGACCTACCGGGCGGAGGCTTCCATCGGAGCCGCCGGCTTTCCAGCCGAGCTTGTCGTTGGCAAGCCCTTCCCCCACCTCGTTGCCGGTGACCGGCGGACGGGTCGGGTCATCGCCTGAGATCACGTGGGCGCCACCGGCGGCCAGCAGCGAGGTCAGGGCACGGATCAGGGACGCACCCGGGGCGGCCTGCTGGTTTTCAGCGTGGGCGTCCGTGACCAGGCGGATGACGCTCATGCCCAGCTCGTCGACGTGGAACTGCTCCACGAAGTCATCGTCCATCTTCAGCTCGTACGCCATCTCCTGGAGCACCGCCAGGGTCAGCAGGAGGTCCGCCGCCAGAGTCGACGTGCGTTCCAGCGAGCCGGTGGAGGCACCCTGCTCCCGCATGATGTCGGCGACCGCGTGCTTCACGTTGGTGCGGGTGTCTTCCAGGTGGTCCATGTAGGCGGCCCAGCCGCCGCGGTAGTTGATCGCCACGTGACGGATGTACCGGATCAGGTGGCTTGTCAGCCGCGCCTGGGTCCCGTCCATGCGGGCCATGTCGTTGATCCGGTCCGTCTTGTTCCGGTCCTCGTGCAGCTTGCCTTTGCCAATGAACACCGGGACGAGACGTTCTCTGGCACTCGGAGTGGTGAGCTCGTTTTCGGCGGTAATAATAAGTTGAGCCATGGGCTTGTTGACTCTGCGCGTGGTCATGTCCGCGTTCATGCGGCCCTTGGTCGCGTTGTTGAAGATGGCCCGGGTCATATCTGCAAGCTTGGCGTCCTCGGCTTCGGCCTGACGGCGGAAGGCCGAGGGTGCAAGGTCATCAATGACCCAGATGGGGGCGTGGGCCAGGGCGTTCTCGGTGTACGCCTGGGTGTCCTTCGCGGAGCCGGGGAGGCTGTCCTGCCAGTCCGGCTTCCGCCGGGCCCAGAAGTACATGCAGCACTGCGCGGACCAGGACTTGCCGCCGCCCTTGGGGCCCCAGAAGTACACGGTGGAACGGGGGCGCAACGGCACGGCAGGCCGGAGGCCGGTGGCGAGGACCAGGACGGCCGCGGACGGGTCGGTCCAGGCGCCGGAGGTGATGTAGGCGTCCATGACTTCACGGAAGTCCTTGGCGACCTGCGCCGTGTAGTCAGGGTCGTCAAAGGTGCCATCGAGGCGGCCAGTGCCAACGCCGTAGCTGCCGGCCACGGGCAGGGCGTCCTTATCGATGCCTGCGACGGCGTTGGAGCCGAATTCGGTGTCGCCGACGACCTGATCGTTAATGATGTAGACGGGGGTGTCGTTCTCCACGGGCACCCACCCCATCTGCATCCACCGGGTCCTGGAGTTCGTCTCCTCAGCGCGATTGTCCTTCACAGCCGAAATCCATGCCTCACCCCTGGCTGCCCGCGGTGGCCAGGACCGGTGGCGCAGCAGACTTGGCGGGACCGTAGCGCCCTGCCGGACCCAGTCAGCGGGTGGGTAGTTCAGGATGATCTGGGGTCCGGTGACGACGGCTGTGAAGTCGGCGCCGTTCTTGCTCCAGGCAACCTCAACCTCTACCTGGGAATCCTCGATTTCGTTCAGGCCGACGTTCGGGTTGAAAAGGCCGGTGCGCATCTCATCGTCGGTCGGCTGGCGGCGGACTTCCATGGCCACGATGCGGCCGCCCAGTTCCACACGGTGGTCCCAGCGGTAGCCGCTGATGGTGCCGCCGGGGCCGTCCAAGACCGGGATGCATTCCTCCACGGACTGACCGTTCGGGGCAACCCGGAAGGCGCCGGCCCTCTCATCGGCGTTGCGTACCGGGGCTGCCGGCATGGTGGTCGTCAGCTGCTTCAGCAGCATGTCCCAGGTGCCGTACTTGGCCAGGTAGTCGTCCACGCCGGCTTTGGCCATGGATCCGTCGTCGCCCGAGGTCACTGCCGGGTTCAGGAAGCGGATGAGGCGCATCTTGGATTTGTCATCCAGCTGCTCGAAGAGTTTCGTCGCAGCGGCATGCACGAATGGGTTGACCTCCAGATCGGCGTCGAACGCGATCCACCCCTCACGGCCTCTCAGGTC